>NZ_JBQSXR010000007.1:0-184522 GCF_052378395.1 Brachybacterium sp. AOP29-B2-41 | reverse complement strand
ATGCCCAAAAGCAGGGGCCCACCAACGAGCGATGAAGTACTGGTCTAAGGGCCTTGTGTGCTACCCGCTGTGCACGCTCGCAATGACCTGCCTCGAATTCAGGGCTGAGTCGATCGCTCGATACTGCAATCGGCTATCGGGACCCAGCCTGACCGACCGCTGGCACGGCACCGCACAATGCGGTGCGGGACATCACCGCGGACGTCGTCCTCACTGCCCGGCCCACTCCAGGAACTCCTCGGCCGCGATCACCGGCTTGCCCCACTTCACCGCGTTCTTGGTCTTGTTCGACTGGGTGCCGAGCTCGGCGACCACGAGCACGTCGCTCTTGGTCTTGGTGACGTTCGGTACCGCCACGAGCCCGCGATCCTCGGCGAGCCGCTCCAGCCGGTCACGGCTCACGAAGCCAAGGGCGGGGGAGACGACCTCCCCGGTGAAGCACACCCGAGCTCCGGGCACGAGCACCTCGTCCAACACTGACTTCTCCTCGAGCTCGAAGCCGTCGGGAAGCACCCGCACCCCGTAGTGCGCCTCGACAGCGCGCAGCCGCTCCACCACGAGCGAATCCGGGTGGAGGACCCGCTCCCATGCGGTCTCCAGCGCCTGGGCCAGCACGAGTGCGGCGTCATCCTCGGCAGAGAGGTTGCCACCCACCACGAATCCCTCCGGGCCCTCCATCCCGTCGGCCCCGGTGCTGCGGGCGAGCAGGAAGCCATGCCCGCGCACCAGCTGGGGGAACGCGGTCCCACCGGTCGCCGGCATCGCTCCCTCGGCACGCAGTCGCTGCACGGCTGCGCGCACCGCGCGGGCACGCTCGAGCGCCGTCGGGGCACGCAGTCCGGCCCGCTCAGCGGAGGTGAGGGCGCCCGTCGGCAGATCGACCCCGAGCGGCATCGGCTCCACGATCCCATTGCGCTTGAGCTCGAAGTCGATGCGGGAGAGCTGCTGGTCCACCCCCGCCCCGATCGGCACCCGGCCGGCGAGCAGCGGGGACAGCGCCCGCCACGCCTCGACCAGCAGCGGCGCGAGCTGCACATCCCGGGTGGTGAGGCCGAACTCAGTGCGGGCGGCGAACAGGTCGCTGGTGGGGTTGATGACGGTCGTCGCTTCGTCGCCCTCGTCGGTGACCAGCGCGATCTCGACCGGTCGGGGGCGGTAGCGGTCCCCGTCGTTGCCAACGGCGAGGGACGCCAGATACACCTCGTCGAGGTCGTCCGCCGGCGCGGCCCGCGAGGCGAGGAACCGTCGCACTCGGGTGTCGGACTTCAAGTCGCGTGGCAGCACATCGCGCTTCAGCACCAGGCCTTCCAGGCTCGTGCAGCGTGAGAGCGCCACATACAGCTGGCCGTTGGCGAAGGTGCCTCCGGTGAGGTCCACAATCACCCGCTCGAGGGTCTGGCCCTGGGACTTGTGGATCGTGATCGCCCAGGCCAGCTTCATCGGCAGCTGGGTGAAGGTGCCGATCACCTCGTGGACGAGTGAGCCGCCCTGCATGCCGGGGCGAGTGATGTCCCAGGTGTACGGGGACACCAGGACGGTGCGGCCGTCACGCAGCTGGACGGTGACCACGGGCCCGTCCTCATCGCTGCCGATCGCGTCGATGCGGCCCAGGGTGCCGTTGACCCAGCGGTCCAGCGGATCGTTGGTGAGCATCATGATCTGCGCGCCGACAGCGAGCTCCAGCTGCACATCGGTGGGGCGCTCGAACCCGTCGGTCTCCCCGCGGATGACGGCGGGGAAGGTCTGGGCCGGGTGCGGCAAGCGTTCGAGCAGCTGCCGATTCCGGGCGCCGACGATCCGGTTGGTGGTGGCGAGCGTCAGCCAGAACTCCTCGAGCGGGGCTTCGAACTCCGGGTCCGTCCGACGGTTCAGCTCTGCGCGCGCGTCCTCGAGCAGTGCCCCGTCGCGCACCGCGTTCAGCAGATCGACCAGGCGGTCGTCCCCCTGCTGGCGGAACACGGTGCTGAGCTCGACGACGGGGAAGGTGTCCCGATGGAAAGAGTGGGCGGAGAAGAAGAACGGGGTGCCGTAGCGCTCCTCGATGAAGGGCGCCTCGGCGTCGGTCACCACCGGCGGCAGCTGGTACAGGTCGCCGACCAGCACCAGCTGCACCCCACCGAGCGGCTCCCCGGGCCGCGGCCCGAACCGTTCGAGCGCCGCGGTGAGCGCGTCGAAGAGGTCGGCCCGCACCATCGAGGCCTCGTCGATGATCAGCGTGTCCAGCTCCGCGAGCGCCTTCGCGAAGCGGCCCGGGTAGTAGCCGCCCCCGCGCACCATCTCCTCGCTCACCCCGAGCGGGAAGGAGAACAGGCGGTGGATCGTGTAGCCGTCCACGTTCAGCGCCGCGATCCCGGTGGGCGCGACCGTGATCGTCGACCGCGTCGTGGTCTCCAGGAAGTGCCTGATCAGCGTGGACTTGCCCGTGCCTGCCCGGCCGGTGAGGAAGAGGTGGTCGCCGGCGTGCAGGTGGTCCAGGGCATCCTGGAACTCCGGAGTGATCGTGAGCTGGGTGGGCATGGGTCCATTGTCCCGGATGGGGGCGGGGGTGAGGCGGGGAGGGTGCCGTGCAGTCTCCGCCGGGCATTGCCCGGCCCTCGCTCCCGTGCCAACCTTGTCCCATGTGCCGCAACATCAGGCCCCTCCACAACTTCGCGCCCGAGGCCACCTCCCAGGAGGTGCACGATGCCGCGCTGCAGTACGTGCGCAAGGTCAGCGGGATGACCAAGCCGTCTCAGGCGAACACCGAGGCATTCGAGCGAGCGGTCGCCGAGATCGCGCATGCCACCGAGCATCTGCTGGCTGAGCTGGTGACCGCCGCCCCGCCGAAGGACCGCGAGGAGGAGCGGGAGAAGGCCCGGGCCCGGAATGCCAAGCGGTTCCCGCAGAGCTCCGTGCAGACCACCCCGCAGCCCGCCGCATCCTGAGGCGGGCGGCCGCCGGGCCGTCGGCTCCCACCGCGGGTCACTGCCCCTCGAACCCCGGCGCCCGCTTCTCCAAGAACGCCGCAGCCCCCTCGGCCTTGTCCTGCGTCGTGTAGAGCAGCGTCTGCGCGAGCTGCTCCAGCAGCAGTCCCGTCCGCTGATCCGCGTCCGCTCCCGGACCGACGACCAGCTTCGCGAGTCGGATCGCGAGCGGGCCCTTGGCGAGGATGCTCGCCATGATCTCCGCGGCCGTGGGCAGCAGTTCCGCGGCGGGCACCACCGTGGTGACCAGGCCGTAGTGCTCCGCCTGCTCGGCGGTCAGGGCTCGGCCGGTGAGGATCATCTCGAGCGCTCGGCCGACGCCCACCAGACGGGAGAGCCGCTGGGTGCCGCCGGCGCCGGGCAGCACCCCGAGCCCCACCTCGGGCAGGCCCATGCTCGCGTTCTCCGCGGCGATGCGGATGTCACAGCTCATCGCGAGCTCCAGGCCGCCGCCCATCGCGACACCGTTCAGGGCGGCGATCGTGGGCTTCGGGAAGTCCTGGATCCGGTCGAAGAGCTTCTGCATCGTGGCAGCCAGCCCGTCGACGGTCTTCCAGGCGGCGAGCTCGGAGATGTCCGCCCCGGCGGCGAAGGCCTTCGGGCCGCTGCCGGTGATGATCACCCCGCGCACGGCGTCGTCGGCCGCCCAGGCATCCAGCGCCTGGGCGATCTCTGCCTGCATGGTCGCGGTGAGGGCGTTGCGCTGCTCCGGGCGGTGGAGCGTGATCGTCCCGATCGGGCCTGTCACCTCGGCGCGGATCGTCTCGAAGGTGCGGGGCTGCTGCTCGGTCATGCTCGCCTGCTCTCTGCGTCGGTGGTGAGATCGCGGGGTGGGCTCAGGCCATGGTGAGCCCGCCGGAGACGGACAGGGTCTGGCCGGTGATGTAGCTCGAGGCGGGGGAGGCGAGGAAGGCGACGGCGTTCGCGAGATCCTCCGGCTGGGCGAGACGGCGCAGCGGGATCGCCCGCTCCAGTGATGCACGCAGCCCCGGGCTGTCCTCGGAGATCGAGGCGAACAGCGGAGTATCTGCCGGGCCGGGGCACACCACATTCGCCGTGATGCCGGCGCGGGCGCTCTCGCGGGCGAGCGTCTTGGTGAACGCGACGATCCCTCCCTTGCAGGCCGAGTACACGGCCTCCCCGCTGGAGCCCACGCGGGCGGCGTCCGAGGCGATGTTCACGACGGTGCCGTGGCCCTGCTCCGTCATCACCCGCACCACCGACTGGCAGCAGTGCAGCGTGCCGTAGAGGTTGATCCCGATGATGCGATCCCACAGCGCGGGATCCTGCTCGAGGAACGGGCCGACCTTGTCCCAGCCGGCATTGTTGACCAGCACATCGATCCGGTCGAAGTGCTCGGTGACCTGGGCGGTCATCGCGTCCACGCTCGCGCGGTCGGAGATGTCGACTGGGACGGCGAGGGTGTCACCACCGAGCTCCGCGGCGACCTCTCGGGCCGCGGCCTCGTCGAGATCGGCGACCACCGCGATCGCCCCGTCGGCCGTGAGCCGGGTCGCGATGCCCTTGCCGATGCCGCTCGCGGCACCGGTGACGATGCAGATCCGCCCGGTGAGATCCTGATCGTTGGTAGCGGGGGCTGACGGCGGGGGCATGACGGTTCTCCTCGGGGCAGGTGGTGCGTTCACGGCGCGAGCTCGCGATCCACGCTGTGGCGGGCGATGACGAGCTTCATGATCTGGGCGGTGCCGTCGCCGATCTGCAGCCCCAGCACGTCGCGCAGGCGCTGCTCGATCGGCCGGTCGGTGAGATAGCCGTACTGGCCGTGGCTGAGCAGGCACTGGTGGATGACGTCGTAAGCAGTCTTCGGCGCCCACCACTTGCACATCGCAGCCTCCTTCGTGTGCGGCAGCCCGGAGTCCTTCAGCCAGAGGGTCCTCTGGCAGAGCAGCCGGGCGGCCTCCAGCAGGGTCTCCGCCTCGGCCAGCGGGAACGCCACCCCCTGGAAGGAGCTCAGCGGGCGGTCGAAGGCCAGGCGAGAGCTGGTGTACTCCCAGGTCTCCTCGAGCGTGACCTGCGCGGCGCCGAGCACCTGCAGGCCGATCAAGGCACGGGAGAAATCGAACCCCTGCATCACCTGGGTGAACCCCGTGCCCAGCTCGCCCAGCAGGTTCTCCTCGGGGATCCAGGTGTCGGTGAACTCCACCATTCCGCGGCCCACGGCACGGGTCCCCATGTCGGGGGCGACGCGGCGCTCGACTCCGTCGCGGTCCAGCTCCACCAGGAAGGCGCTGATGCCGTGACCGCGCCGTCCCTCCTCGGTGCGGGCGAACACCACGGCGGCGCTCGCATGCATCGCGAAGGACATGGACTTGGTGCCGCGGAGCACCCAGCCGTCGGCCTGGGACGTGGCGGTCATGGAGGGGCTGCCGGCGTCGGATCCGGCGCCCGGTTCCGAGAGCCCGATCGCCACGATGTCCTCACCGCTGGTGATCCGGGGGGCCCACCGCGCCGCGACCTCCGTGCGTGCGGTGCGCGCCAGGATCTGGCCGACGAGGGAGCCGATGACCTGGACGTACGCGACGGTGAGGTCGCCCCGCGCGATCTGCTCGGTGAGCATGCCGGTGGTGAGCGCGCGCTCGCCGCGGCCGCCGAGTGCCGCCGGGAGCTCCGGGGCGATCAGGCCGCGTGCTCCCATGAGCAGGCGCAGCTCCGGCTCGATGATCCGATTCGTCTCGCGCTGGGGGTAGTCGGGGGCGATCTGAGCGGCGACCTCGGCGGCCGCGTCGATATAGCCCTGCATCGCGTCGTCGATGACGAAATCCATGAGGCCTCCTGGGGCTGCGGTGGGGGAGCGGCGTGCTAGGTGAGGTCGCCGAGCAGATCGGGGTAGTCGCTGCGGTGTTCCGGGCGGATGGCGGTGGAGAGCAGGAGCGCCGTCTGGGTGCGGAGGAACTCCTCGAACGTCATGCGCGGGGCGAAGTACCAGTGCTTCAGCGCCCAGGAATGGGCCACCGTGAGCAGGTCGTAGGAGTACAGCTCGGCGTGGATCGGCCGCAGCAACCCCTGCTCGACGGCGGTGTCCACAGCGCTGCGCAGGGGCTCGACGGTCCGGATCTCCAGCTCCTTGACGACCGCACGGCCCGCCTCGTCCAGGGTGTTCGCCTCGCGGTAGGTCAGCATCACCGCCTGGCGGTTCTCCCGGATGACGGTGCAGTAGGCGGCGAACGCGCCGGCGATCTGACGGACCGGGTCGTCTTCGGGCTTCAGCGCCTCGGAGAGGAGTCGCCCCATGTCGTCGAGCACTCCTTCGGTGACGGCCTGCACGAGCTCCTGCTTGTTCGCGAAGTACCGGTAGATCAGGCCAACGGAGACTCCGGCCGCAGCCGCGATCATCTGCATGGAGACCGCTTGTGAGCCGCTCCGCTCCATCAGCGGGACGGCCGCGTGCAGGATCTGCCGCCTCCGTGCATCGGTCCTCGCGGCGCGGGCGGCCTCCTCCGGGACGATGGCTGTGTCGTGACGGAGCACGTCCCCTCCTTCGGGTGCACGCGCACCGCTCGGTTGCTGCGCATGAGAACGTCGCTCAGCGGAAGTGAATGATGCTTCATCATGAAGTCTGGCGTGGGCCATGATGGCGAGTCAAGGGGTGGATGGTCGGGACTGGCGGACCGTTCCTCCACACCGCCCTGCCGTCCACATCGCACGATGGACAGTGGAGCGCCGGCCGGTGCGTCGGCCACGCTCGGGGCATGACGATCGATGATGCACTGCCCACGGCCTCCGTCCGCTTCGGCGGCGACCCCGCCGGCGACTCCTCCGCCCCGCCGGCCCGACCCATGCCCTGGTTCCTCGGTGACGCACCAGCCCCGACGGAGGAGCCCACGGACGAAGTGGGCCGCCGCGAGATGGCGGCGGCGGCTGCACAGCTGCCGTTCCTCCGGGTGGTCCGTCACCTGCTCGACTTCGTCGGAGACGGGTGTCGGCTCACGAAGCAGGGGGCCCTGTTCGCGGTGGATCGCCGGCGGATCGAAGAGCTGTGCCGCGACCCCGCCGACGGCTGGTCCTGGCGCCCATACGGTGCGGACTCACGGGTCCAGGAGGCTTGGAACCTGCTCATTCGTCAGGGCTGGCTCACCCGCGAGGACGGAGAGGTGCGGCCGACGAGCAGCCCCCTGTTCAGCAGTGAGGGCACGACCCTCACGGAGGAGGGGATCCATGCCGCTCGCCGGTTGCTCGCCGCAGTGCTCGAGGATGCCTGCCCCATGGACCGGTACTTCGTGACCACGGACGGGGCCGAGAGGGATATCTGGGATGCGCTTCTGGTGGCCAGCGGGCCCGACGGCCTGGTGCTGCCCGATCACCCCCGTGATGGCGCCCTCATCCACTGCTTCGAGTCGGTGGACTTCCTGGTGGGACTGCTCCGGCACCCCTATGTGCGTGATGTGCCGATAGACCGCGCCAGTGGGCACGTCGAGGACAGCGCCATACGACAGCTCGCACAGACCGCGGAGGCCCTCTGCCGACTGGTCGGATGCGGTGTGGTCACGCACGGGGATGAGGAGGAGTCCGTCGCACGGGACGAGTACTGGTATGCGGACGACCCTCCCAGAGGGAGACCGGTGCGGGCATTCCGGACCCCCGCGCTGATGCGCGGCGCCATCGCCTTGATGAGGGAGGGGGCGCCCGGGTGAGGGAGCGACGGCCCGCCTGATCTCTCTCTCGCTGCCGCCGATCCCAGAGGGTCAGAGGGGCGCCGGCATCTCGCTGTCGATGGACGCCGCCGCCTCGGCTCGACGTACCAGCTGCCGTTGGTGCACTGCGTACGACCAGCCCGCGATCCCCAGGCCCAGCACAGCCAGCACCACGCCGGTCCACGCCGGGGCGAGCAGGCCCCAGCCGGCGGCGAGCACGGCCGCACCGAGCGCAGCTCCGAGGGAGTTGCCGATGTTCAGCGCCGAGTGGTGCAGGGCAGCGGCCAGCGACGGGGCGTCCGGGGAGGCGTCCAGCAGGAACAGCTGCAGGGAGGGGCCCATCATCTGGGAGGTGATCGCGATCGCGAGCAGCACCACCATCCCGGCGATCGCGTTCTGGGCGACCAGCCCGAACACCGCGAGGCTGAACGCCATGCCGGTCAGGCCGAAGAAGATGGTGCCGTAGATGCTGCGGTCCGCAAGGCGGCCGGCGAGCAGGTTGCCGAGCGTCATGCCGAGACCGAAGACGAACAGCGCCAGCGGCACGGCGCGCTCGCCGAGGCCCATCACGCCGGGGACGATCTCGCCGATATAGCTGTAGACGGCGAACATGCCGCCGAAGCCGATCGAGCCGATGCCGAGTGCGAACCACACCTGGGCGCGGCGGAGCGCACCGAGCTCCCCGCGGATCGAGCTGGTCGAACCGGTACCTTCAGGTTCGGGCACCAGGCGCCAGATGGCCAGTGTGGTCGCCGCGGCGATCACCACCACGATCACGTACGCCGAGCGCCAGCCCACGATCTGGCCGAGCGCGGTCGAGGCCGGCACCCCGATCATGGTCGCGATCGTCAGCCCCAGCATCACCAGGGACACCGATCGGGCGCGGCGTCCCGGAGGGGAGAGGCGGGAGGCGACCAGCGAGGCGACCCCGAAGTAGGCGCCGTGGGGGAGCCCGGCGACGAAGCGGGCGACGGCCAGCGTCGTGAAGTCCGGGGCCATGGCCGAGACCAGGTTCCCGAGCCCGATCAAGCCGATCAGCAGCACCAGCAGTCGGGCGCGCGGGATCCGCACCGCCGCGATCGTCACCAGCGGCGCACCCACCACCACTCCGAGCGCGTACAGGGTGATGAGCATTCCGGCCTGGGGGATGGACACCTCGAGGTCGCGGGCGATCTGCGGCAGCAGTCCCATGCTCGCGAACTCGGTGGTGCCGATCGCGAAGGCGCCCAGCGACATCGCCAGGATCACCAGGCGCAGCCGGCCGGGGGACAGCGGCGCGGAGGGCGTGGGGGTGGACGGGCCCGACGTCGGGGAGCCCGGCGCCGGGGAGCGGGGCGCTGGCGAAGGGATGGGATGCGAGGTCAAAACAGCTCCGGCGCGGGGATCGGGTGGGATTCGCTGCCGACGCTGGAAGCGGTGAGTACCCCTTGATCGTAGAGGCGGGCGTGCGGTCGGGGCCAGGGAAGGTGAGCGACGCAGTCGTCATGCGCGTGTCGCCTCCGTTCTGCCCCGCCCTGTCACGCGCCGCGGGCTGCTCAGCCGCGGGCTGCTCAGCCGCGGGGCTACTCTGCCGCGGGGCTACTCTCCGGTATCCCCTCCCAGCTGTCGCCTGGTCGCGTCCCAGGCGACAGCTCAGAGGGGGTACCTCCGGGTAGTCCTGGTGGAGGGCGGCCCCCTGGACCTGAATCGTTCTGCACTGCCACGCTGGCCCCGAGTGGCGCGAGCGCGGGCTCATGCGCCCCGATCGACAGGAGGGGCCCCGATGGCGGCGATCCCGACCCGCATGCAGGCGATGCGGCTGATGGGCCACGGCGGTCTGGACCAGCTGGTCCACACCCGCGAGGCCCGCACCCCCAGCCCCGCACCGGGAGAGGTGCTGATCGACGTCCACGCCTGCGGCATGAACAACACCGATATCTGGGTGCGCGAGGGTGTCTACGGCAGCGACACCGACCCGTCGCAGATCTCCAGCTGGCGGCGGGGCCGCCCCACCCTCACGTTCCCCCGCATCCAGGGCGCGGACATCGTGGGCCGCATCGCGGCCGTCGGCGGCGGGATCCCCGCCCGCCGGATCGGCCAGCGGGTGATGGTCGACTTCAGCCTCTACCACCGCCCCGAGGGCGATGACTCCCTGGCCGACATCGACTACATCGGCCACGGTCGCGACGGTGGCTACGCCGAGTACGTCGCGGTGCCGGCGGAGAACGCCCACGAGATCACCGCCGACCTCACCGACGCGGAGCTGGCGACCTTCTGCTGCGCCTATCTCACCGCCGAGCAGATGCTGGACCGGGCTCGCCTGGTCGAGGGGGAGCGGATCCTGATCACCGGTGCGTCCGGCGGCGTCGGCTCCGCGCTGCTGCAGCTGGCTCGGGTGCGTGGCGCGATCCCCTACGCGGTCACCAGCGCCGGCAAGGAGCAGGCGCTGCGCGAGATCGGCGCCGAGGAGGTGGTGCTGCGGGAAGACGCGGACCTGGTCGCGGAGGTTGCCCGGGTGGCCGACGGGCCGATCGACGTGGTCGCCGATCTGGTCGCCGGGCCCCTGTTCAACGACCTGCTGCGGCTCCTGCGCCCCGAGGGCCGGTATACGACCGCCGGCGCGATCGGCGGGCCGGTGGTGCAGCTGGACCTGCGCACGATGTACCTCAAGCACCTCGAGCTGCACGGCTCCTCGCAGGGCACCCGCGCCGCGTTCCGTCGGCTCCTCGGCTATATCGAGACCGGGCAGATCCGGCCGCTGCTGGACCGCACCTTCCGCCTCTCCGCGCTGCACGAGGCCCAGCGCGCCTTCCAGGCCAAGACCTACATCGGCAAGCTGGTGGTGGTCCCGGACCGCCACTGGGACACGGTCGGAGCGCCCCATGCGCCGTGAACGCAGCATCACCCTGATCGACACCCAGTCCGGCGGGGACGTGAGCCGCGTGGTCACCGCCGGGATCAAGGAGCTGCCCGGCGATAGCGTCCTCGAGCAGGCCCGCTACCTGCAGCGGGAAGGGGACGGGCTGCGCCGGCTGCTGCTCTCGGAGCCCTACGGAGACCCCGCGATGTCGGTGGACCTGATCGTGGCGCCGCGTCATCCAAAGGCCCAGGCGGGGTACATCATCATGGAAGCGATGGGCTACCCCCTGTACTCCGGCTCCAACACGATCTGCGTCGCGACCGCCCTGCTCGAGAGCGGGATGATCGAGATGACGGGCGGGGCGCAGGGCGGGGGTCACGGCGGGGAGCAGCAGATCACCCTGGAGTCCCCATCGGGCCTCGCCCGGATCACCGCTCGCACCGCCGACGGGCGGGTCGAACAGATCACCACCCAGGGTGAGCCCGCCTTCGTCGCCGAGCGGGGGCTCACGATCGAGGTCCCCGAGTACGGGCCGGTGGGATTCGATCTGGTGTGGAGCGGCGCCTACTACGCGATGATCTCCGCCGCCGCGCACGGCTTCGAGCTCACGGCCGACGAGCAGATCGCACTCGCCGCCTTCGGGGACGCGTTCGTGCGCGCCGCCCGGCCGGGGCTCCGCCAGGAGCATCCGTCGCTGGGGGATGTGGGCCCGCTGCCCTTCGTCCACTTCATGGGTCGGGTGCGCACCCTCGAGGATGGCAGCGTCGAGTCCCGTTCGGCGACCTACGTGCACCCGGGCGTGATCTGTCGCAGCCCGACCGGGACCGGCACCTCCGCGCGACTCGCGCTGCTGGCCGGTGACGGAGTGCTCGGGCCGGGGGACACGCTGGAGACGATCTCCCCGCGCGGCAACCGTTTCATCGGCACCGTGCTCGGGCAGACCGACGTGGGGGACTTCCCCGCCTGGAACTCAACCACCACCGGCTCGGCGCGGCTGATGGCCCGTTCGAAGCTCACCGTGGATCTGGACGACCCACTGGTGGACGCCTCCGATCTGGAGGGGCTGCTGGGGCCCTGAGGCGATGAGGCGATGCTCGCTTCGCGACCGGGCGGGACCACGTCGAAGCGGCCACGGAGAGGTCAGCGTGCGCTGTATAGTCACTGCATGCTGACCAGAGCCTCCCGTCTCGACGTGATGAACCGGCTGGGCCGCGCGATGGCCGACCCCACCCGCTCCCGGATCCTGCTGTCCCTGCTCGAGGAGCCCGGTTATCCGGCCGCCCTCGCCGCGGAGCTGGATCTGACCCGCACCAACGTCTCCAACCACCTGGCCTGCCTGCGCGACTGCGGGATCGTGGTCGCCACCCCCGAGGGCCGACGCACCCGGTACGAGATCGCCGACGCCCACCTCACCGCGACGCTGGGGGCCCTCGTCGAGACCGTGCTCGCCGTCGACGACGGTGCGCCCTGCCTCGACGAGAACTGCACCGTCCCCCCGTGCTGCGATGCGACTGCTGCGGCTTCCGATTCCCTTGAGACCGCCGAGCACCTCAGGGCCGCCGAGGCTGGCGTGGTCTCCCGATGAGCGACGACTGCTGCGGCCCGGTCGTGACGAAGGCGTCGCCCGCGCCGGTCGTCGAGGACGCCTGCTGCGGGCCCGCAGCCCCGGCCGCCCCCTCTGACGTGCTCGAGGTCGAGCGGCCCACGCCCTGGTGGCGGGACCGCTCCCTGGCTCGTCCGCTCGCCGCCGGGGTGCTGTGGGTCGCCGGCCTGCTGCTGGGCTGGGCAGGGCTGGACCTCCCCGCGCTCATCGTGCACGTCCTGGCGCTCGCCGCCGGCGCTTGGACCTTCGTGCCCGGCACCCTGCGCCGACTGGTCCAGGGCCGCGGCCGCAGCCGGCTCGGCGTCGGCCTGCTGATGACGATCGCGGCCCTCGGCGCGGTGCTGCTGGGCCATGTCGGGGAAGCCGCCGCGCTCGCCTTCCTGTTCTCCCTGGCTGAAGCTCTCGAGGACCGCTCGATGGACCGCGCGAAGCAGGGCCTGCGCTCCCTGCTCGCCCTCATCCCCGAGACCGCTCGCGTGTCCCGACCCGCCGGTCCCGAGCTCATCCCCGCCGCCGAGCTGCGCGCCGATGACCTGCTCCTGCTCGGCGCCGGCGACCGGGTCGCGACGGACGGTGTGATCATTTCCGGCCGCTCCTGGCTCGACACCTCCGCGATCACCGGCGAGTCGATCCCGGTCGAGATGGGCCCCGGAGACGCAGTGCACGCCGGCTCCCTGAACGGCTCCGGCTCCCTGACCTTGCGCGCCACCTCCGACGGCCGCGACAACTCGCTCACCCAGATCGTGCGCCTGGTCGATCAGGCCCACGCCGCCAAGGGAGAGCGGGCGCGCCTGGCCGACCGGATCGCCCGGCCCCTGGTGCCGGTCGTGCTCGTGGTCTCCGCGCTGATCGCGCTGTTCGGCGTGCTCACAGGCGACCCCGGCCTCTGGGTCGAGCGGGCGCTGGTGGTGCTGGTCGCCGCCTCGCCCTGCGCCATGGCGATCGCGGTGCCGGTCACCGTGATCTCCTCCATCGGCTCGGCGAGCAAGCTCGGCGTCGTGATCAAGTCCGGGGTCGCCGTCGAGCAGCTCGGCACCATCCGCACCGTCGCGTTGGACAAGACCGGGACGCTCACCCGCAACGAGCCGCGGGTCGTTGCGGTGGCGACCGTGGGAGGCCGCTGCGAGGAGGAGGTCCTCGTGCTCGCCGCAGCACTGGAGACCGCCAGCTCCCACCCGCTGGCCGCTGCCGTTCTCGCAGCGGCCGACGCCACGGGAGCGGCCGCCGCGGAGGCGACGGAGGTCCAGGAGGCCCCGGGACACGGCATCACCGGTCAGGTCGCCGGTCGGGAGATCCGAGTGGGCAGTCCGCGCTGGATCGTCCCCGGTGACCTCGCCGTTCGCGCCGAGGAGATGGCCTCGCACGGGATGAGCCTGATCATGGTCGAGGACGACGGCCTCGTGATCGGGGTGCTCGGGGTGCGTGACGAGCTGAGGCCCGACGCCGCCGAGATGGTCGCTGCCCTGCATGTGCAAGGTATCCGCACCGTGATGCTCACCGGTGACAACACCCTCACCGCTCGTGCCATCGCCCGGGAGGCGGGGATCGACGAGGTCCACGCCGAGCAGCTGCCTGCCGACAAGGCCGCCCATATCCGTCGGCTGTCCGCGGAGGCGCCGACGGCGATGGTCGGCGACGGCATCAATGACGCGCCGGCCCTCGCCTCGGCAACGGTGGGGATCGCCATCGGCGTCACCGGCGCGGCCGCCGCCGTGGAATCGGCCGACGTCGTCTTCACCGGCACCGAGCTGCGTCAGCTGCCTGTCGCGCTCGCGCATGCCCGCCGCGGCCGACGGATCATGACCGGGAACATCGCCCTCGCTCTCGTGATCATCGTCGTGCTCTTTCCGCTCGCCCTGTTCGGGGTGCTGGGGCTGGCCGCCGTGGTGCTGATCCACGAGGTGGCCGAGGTCGTCGTCATCGCCAACGGCATGCGCGCCGCACGGACGCGGGGGGACACTCGCGCGCACCTGCTGAGCGACCACGGAGGAACGTCATGACCATCTTCGGCATCATCGGCGCGGGCGAGGTGGGCAGCCAGCTGGCCCGGGCCGTGATCGCGCACGGCCACCAGGTCGTCATCGCCAACTCCCGCGGACCGGAGACCCTCGCCTCCCTGATCGACGAGCTCGGCCCCTCGGCGCGTGCCGCGACGGCGGCCGGAGCCGCCGAAGCGGGGGAGCTCGTCATCATCGCCGTGCCCCTGATGCTGGTGAACAACATGCCCACCGCCCAGCTCGCGGGGAAGATCGTGCTGGACACCAACAACTACGTGCCCTGGCGCGACGGGGCCTACCCCGCCGTGGACTCCGGGGAGAAGACCGAGCACGAGCTGCGCCAGGAGCAGCCGCCCACCTCGAAGGTCGCCAAGGCCTTCACCCACATCCAGGCGCCACGGCTGTTCCACCTCGCCCGACCAGCCGGAACTCCCGGCCGGCATGCACTGTCCGTCTCGAGCGACCACCCCGAGGCGGTCGATCGGGTGACAGAGCTGTATGACGAGCTCGGGTTCGACACCGTGGACAACAGCCCCTTGGATCAGGCCTGGCGCACCGCGCCAGGGCAGCCGGCCTGGAACGCACACCTCGGCCAGACCCGTGAGGAGCTGGCTGCGAACATCGCCCACGCCGAACCTCGGTGAGGAGTCCGCCGCGAGGCCTCGGCGCTCGACCCGGGGATGACCCTACGGTCACGTTTCGGTAACAATGCTTGGACGCCCTCACTTGCAATCGGTTGCATGGCAGTGTGGTTCTTCAGCGCTTCCGACAGGTGAGGACGAACGATGGCTGTGATGGAGGGGGCGATCATCGCGGGGTGCCTCGTGGTGGAGGTCCTGAACGGCCTGACGGTCGCGGAGAGCCAGGAGGCGGTGCGATGAGCGCGCTGCGCCCACCTCTCGAACTGCGCCCACACCTCGAACGCGAGGTGCTCGGCTGGTGGGACCGGGAGGGAGCCGACGACCGCCTCGGGGGCGTCCGCACCTGCTTCACCAATCGTGGGGAACCGGTCAGCCGCGAGAAATACACCTGGTCGCAGGGCCGCTGGGCCTGGACCTGCGCACTGGTGGCCGAGCAGATCGAGGCCGGCCGGCTGAGCGGCGACAGCGCGCTGTGGCGTAGGCGTTCCCTGCAGACCGCAGACTTCCTCGTAGGCCATGGCTTCCTCCCGGACGGCCGCACCAGCTTCCGCCTCAGCGAGAGCGGTGAGCAGCTGGCGGACGAGGACGGGGAGCTCGCCATCAGCGTCTTCGCGGATCTGTTCGCGGTGCTGGGCCTCGCCGGCGCGGCGCGCACGGCACCCGGCGGGATGCCCGGTGCGGTGCCAGCATCGGTGCCAACAGCGGTGCCAACAGCGGTGCCAACAGCGGTGCCAGCATCGGTGCCAACAGCGGTGTCAGCGGCGGTGTCAGCCGCCGGGCCGGCTGCGGGGCAGAACAGCGAGCGCTGGCTCAACCAGGCGCGACGCACCCTGCTCGGCGCCGAGACCTCGATCCGTGACCGGACCGCGAAGAGCGCCCCGTATCCGGTCCCCGCCGGGTTCACGGACCTCGCCGGACCGATGACCCTGCTCCACGTCGCCGCGGAGCTGTACCGGGCGGCGCCGAGCGATGAGGTGCTCGCAGTGATCACCCGTGCCCGGAACTCACTGCTCGGTGGAGAGACATCTTTCCTCAGCACCGAGATCTGGTGGGAGTTCCGCCCCGACCAGCCACGGGACCGGGACACCCTGCTTGCCCGGCACGTCACGCCCGGCCACCTGCTCGAACTGCTGTGGATGCTGGTCCGCGTCGGCGACCAGCACCCGCAGCTGGCGGTGCCGGATGCCACGCTCACCGCCCTCGCGCTGCGGGCCCTGGAGACGGGCTGGGACACGAGCGAGGGCGGCCTGCTGCGCTACGTGGATCGGGAGGCCGGCGGCGCGCCCGTCGGCCGCCTGCTCGAAACCCCCTACGAAGCGCTCGTGCAGCGCACCTGGGACACCAAGCTCTGGTGGGTCCACGCCGAAGCGATGTACGCGACCGCCCTGCTCGCCCGCCGCACCGGCTCCCCGGAGCTCGCCCGTTGGGCGCAGCGGGTGCGTGAGTACACGCTGGGCACCTTCCCGGACCCGGCAGGCCAGGAGTGGCTCCAGAACCGCCGCCGTGACGGCAGTCCGCTGGACGAGGTGGTCGCCCTGCCCGTCAAGGACCCCATGCACATCGCCCGTTCGCTCCTGCTGCTGAACGCCCTGGAGCACGACCCCGCACCGACTGAGGAGAAGACACCGTGAGCATTGCTGAGACCGCGTTGGAGATCCACGCCCACCCCACCCGCCAGGAGCTGGGCGCCGCCGCCGCCGCGGCCGCCGCCCCGATCCTGCGCGAGGCGATCGCCGAACGTGGCAGCGCCCGCCTGATGCTCGCCGCCGCCCCGAGCCAGTCCGCCACCCTGCAGGCGCTCGCCGCCACGGAAGATCTCGACTTCACGAAGATCGACTGCTTCCACATGGACGACTACATCGGCCTGACCCCGAATGCCCCGCAGGGATTCGGCAACTGGCTCGCGAACGAGCTGTTCACCCTGGTCACCCCGCGGGACTTCCACCGCATCGACGTCACCGCCGCGCCCGAGGACGCCGCCGCCGCATACCGCGAGGCGATGGGGGAGGAGCCCTTCGACGTCACGCTGTGCGGGCTCGGGGTGAACGGCCACCTCGCCTTCAACGACCCGCCCGCGGACTTCACGGACCCGCTGAGCGCCCGGGTGGTCGAGCTCGATCAGGTCTCCCGCCAGCAGCAGGTCGACGAGGGGCACTTCCCGGGCCTGGAGGCGGTGCCGGTCCACGCCATCACCGTCACCATCCCGCGGCTGCTGAACGCGCGCCGTATCGTCGCCTCTGTCCCCACGGCGGTCAAGCGCCAGGCCGTCCACGACACCGTGAACCAGCCGATCTCCGGTGCGCACCCCGGCACCGCGCTGCGCACCCATCCCGATGTGCACCTGTTCGTCGACGCGGAGGCCGATCCCCGATGACCCCGGAACCCACCAGTCCCGCCGGCCCCGCTGGCCCCGCCGATCCTGCCGCGCTCGCCGCGGAGTACTTCGAGACGATCACCGCGCTCATGGGCCGTATCCGCGCCGAGGAGCAGGCAGCGATCACCGAGGCCGCCGCGCTGCTCGCGGAGCAGATCGCCGGCGACCGCCTGGTGCACGTCTACGGTCCGGGCGGGCACTCGAACCTCGCCTCGCAGGAGGTTTTCTTCCGCGCCGGCGGCCTCATGCACGTCTCCGCGATCCTCGACGAGGGCACCCTGCTCTCCAGCGGAGCGCTGCGGTCCATGGCGATCGAGCGCACCCCCGGCTACGGCCGGATCGTCATCGAGGACCACCAGCTGGGCGAGGGCGACCTGCTGATCCTGGTCAACGCCTACGGGATCAACGCCGCGCTGATCGACGCCGCGCTCACCGCGAAGGAGCGCGGCTGCACCCTCATCGGCGTCTCCAGCCGCGAGCACGCCGACTCCACCGCCCCGGAGCATCCCGCCCGCCACCCCTCGAAGCAGAACCTCCACGACGTAGTGGATCTGCACATCGACACCAAGATCCCCGTCGGGGATGCGGTGATCGAGATCGGCGGGGTCGCCGAGCGCACCGGCGCCGTCTCCACCTTCGCGAGCGCCTTCGCCATGAACTGGATGATGATGAGCACGGTCGCTGCGCTCGCCGAGCGCGGCATCGATCCGCCGATCTGGCGCTCGGGCAATGCGCCCGGCGGCGATGAGGCGAACGGCCAGTTCATCGCCCAGTTCAAGGGAAGGGTGACGTCGCTGTGAGCACCCTCGTGCGCGGACTCGACCCGGCCACCGGTCAGCTGCTCGAGGTCACGATGGACACCGTGATCACCCGCATCGACCGCCGGCCCGCGCAGCCCGGTGAGGCGGGGGAAGCAGGGGAAGAGCTGCCCTATCTCGCCCCAGGGCTGATCGACCTGCAGGTCAACGGCTTTGCCGGGATCGATGTGAACGGGCCCGGGGTCACCGCCGAGAGGATCGTGGAGATCACCGCGGCGCTCGCCCGGCGCGGGGTCACCACGTGGGTGCCCACCGTCATCACCGGCTCGGAGGAGGCGATCTGCCGCTCCCTGCGCGCTGTCGCCGAGGCCCGCGCCACCTCGCCCCAGCTCGCCCACGCGATCCCCTTCGCGCACGTCGAAGGCCCGTTCCTCTCGGCGCAGGACGGCCCGCGCGGGGTCCACGACGCCGCCCAGATCCGCCCGATCGACGCCGAGGAAGTCGCGCGCTGGCAGCAGGCCGGGCCTGTCGGCATCGTGACCCTCTCCCCGCACACGGACGACGCTCCCGCGCAGATCGCCCGGATCGTGAGTCTCGGGATCCAGGTCGCCCTCGGCCACACGCATGCCAGCGGCCCCCAGCTCACCGCCGCGGTCGATGCCGGCGCGACACTCTCCACGCACCTGGGCAACGGGATCTTCCCGCAGCTGGCCCGCCACCCCAACCCCCTGTGGACCCAGCTCGCCGAGGACCGCCTCACCTGCGGGCTGATCGCCGACGGGCACCACCTCCCCGCCGAGACCCTTGAGGTCATGCTGCGCGCCAAGGGCGTCGGCCGCGCCTTCCTGGTCTCCGACGCGACCGAGCTCGCCGGCAGACGGCCCGGCCGCTACGAGACCGCCGTGGGCGGCACGGTCGAGCTGAGCGCCGACGGTCGCCTGTCGCACGTGGGCACCGAACTGCTGGCCGGCGCGGCCTCCGACGTCGCCGCGGGCCTGCGCTTCGTGCTGCGCGCGACCAGCCTGTCCCTGCGGGAGGCGCTCGTGCTGGTCACCCGCACCCCGGGCGCGGTGCTCGGCCGCGAGGCCACGCTGCACGTCGGCGCTCCGGCGGATCTGGTGACGCTCGAGGCCGACGGGACCATCCGGGGCGTCTGGCAGCACGGCACGGAGCTCACGCCCGCACGATCGGGAGCACGAACGAGCGCATGATCCAGCGCATGATCCAGGTGGGAGCATCTGTCCAGCCGCTGGCGATCACCTCTCCGGTGCCGATGTCGGGTTTCGCCGCTCGCACTGCACCGAGCACCGGCGAGCATGACGTGCTCGGCGCCCGCGCGCTCGCCCTGGATGAGCTGGTGCTGGTCACGGTGGACGTGTGCGCGCTCGAGGAGCGCACCTGCCGGCGGATCGCCGCCGGGGTGCTCCCCGGAGCGCCGGAGCAGGTGATCGTCACCGCGACCCACACCCACGCCGGCCCCTGCTCCACCCCGACCCGGCTCGCCCGCTGCACGCCGGAGATCGAGCAGCAGATCATCTCTGCGGCGATCATCGCCGGCCAGACGGCGCGCTCAGCCCGGCACCCCTGCCGAGTGGAGCACCGCTGCGCGCGGGGCGTGGGCGTCGCCTCGAACCGTCGGCACGCGGGCCAGGCCATGGATCCGCCGGTGCAGATGCTGCAGTTCCTCGCCTCGCAGGCGGAGGGGGTGACCGGTGACGCGGCCGACGGAGGGGCCCGGGAGCACAGCCATGTCGTGGCCAGCCTGCTCACTTATCCCTGCCATCCGGTGGTGCTCGATGGCACCAACCGCCTGCTGTCCGGTGACTACATCCATCCGCTGCGCGAGCGGATCGAGGCTGAGCACGCGGGATCGCTGGCCGTGTTCACGACCGGCTGCGCAGGAGACCTCAACACCGGACACCGCGCGGAGGCGTCCTACTCCCTGACCGGTTCCTCCACGCGGACCTTCGCCGAGGCCGAACGGGTCGGCACCCGGATCGCGGACTCGGTGCTGGCAGCGGCACCAGAGCCCATCGACGCAGGCGAGGTGCGCTTCGCCTCGGTGCCGGTGACCCTCCAGCTCGACCGGCCCACCGACGCACAGCTCACCGCAGATCGCGCCGCCTGGACACAGGAGCTGACCGAGGCGGAACCGGGCCGAGCCGCCCTGCTGAAACTCTGGCTGGACTGGGCCGCCGCCGTTCCGGAGGACACGGAATGGTCCGGCCGGGTCAGCGCATTCAGGCTCGGCGAGGTCACCGTGGTGACGCTGCCCGGGGAGCCGTTCCTCGAGGTCGCCGAGCAGATCACGGCGAGAGTCGCTGCCTGCGGTGCGGAGTTCGCGGGGCCCTGCCTGGTGCTGGGATACGCCGACGGCTGCCCCGGCTACTTCCCGAGCGCGGGGGAGTACCCGTTCGGCGGCTACGAGGTGGAGGACGCCCACCGCTACTACGGCATGCCGGGGCCGTTCGCCCAGGGGTCGGCGGAGCTGCTCGTCGAGGCGGCGGTGCAAGCGGTGGAAGCATCGGTGGCAGGAGAGGGCTTCCCGGTACTGTGCTGTTGAGCCGGTCGCAGCAGCCCGGCACCCGCACGCCCGTGAATCCGGCGAGCGGGTCTTCGATCTGAGGGGACCCCCATGGAAAAGATCACCGTCGCCGGCCACCCCGAGCCCATTCCCGCCTCCGCCGTCGCGGAGCGACTCCTGAGGCAACGTCTCGAGACCGTCCGCGAGAAGCGCGGCGATGAGGCTGCCGACGCCCTGGAGGTCCTGGTCGGAGAGCGCATCGGCACCCTCCTCGAAGGCGGGATGCCCAGCATCGACGTCGCGACCATGCGCTCGATCGTCGACTTCGTGGAGACCCCCGCCGAGGACGAGAGCACCTCGGGCCTGGGCCGCGTGGTGCAGGGTCTCAAGGACAAGGCCGCCCAGCGCGGGAAGCGGACCATGAGCTGAGTGCGTCGCGCATTCTGCGTTCATCAGGGGTTCTACTTATGGGGTCCATAAGTTAGCGTGGCCGGCATGATCCTCACCGGACTGTTCCTCGGCGCCGTGCTCGGCTACGTCCTGCAGCGTTCGCGCTTCTGCGTCACCGGCGCGTTCCGCGACCTCTACCTGACCCGCTCCGCGCGCTACTTCACCCCTTTCCTCCTCGCCATCGCGATCCAGGCCGTCGGCGTCGCCGCGCTCACCGGCGCCGGCGTGATCGCCCCCGAACCCGCATCCTTCGCCCCGCTCGCGGTGATCGGCGGTGGCCTGCTGTTCGGCGTCGGCATCATCATGGCCGGCGGCTGCGCGACCGGCACCTACTACCGCGCCGGCGAGGGCCTCATTGGATCCTGGGTGGCGCTGATCTTCTACATGCTGTTCGCGGCGGTGATGAAGTTCGGCCCGCTCGGCGGTTTCACCGAGGCCGCCCGCGCTCGCACCATGGGTGACGCGACCATCCAGGAGACCCTCGGGGTCAGCGTCTGGGTGCCCACCATCGCGTTCTCCGCCCTGGTCGCCGTGCTCGTGGTGCGCCAGGTGCGCAGGAGTGCCGCTCGCAGTGCAGGCAAGCAGAGCGTGCGCCTGCCCGCCCGTCGCAGCGGTCTCGGCCACTACCTCGCCGATATCCCCTGGAACCCGTGGGTGGGCGGTGTGCTGCTGGGCCTCATCGCGATCGCGGCCTGGGTGCTCTCCACCGCCGCCGGCCGCAACGGCGGCCTCGGCATCACGACCCCGTCGGCCAAGATCATCACCTTCCTCACCACCGGGGACGTCACCCTCGTGGACTGGTCCGTGATGCTCGTGCTCGGAATCCTCGTCGGCTCCTTCATCGCCGCGAAGCTCGCTGGCGAGTTCCGCTGGCGGGTGCCGGATGCACGAACCATCCTCAACAGCGCCGGCGGCGGTGTCGCGATGGGTGTGGGCGCCGCGCTCGCCGGCGGCTGCACCATCGGCAACTCGCTCGTGGAGACCAGCCTGTTCAGCTACCAGGGCTGGGTCTCCTTCGCCGCGATCATGCTCGGCACCTGGGCTGCCGCCTGGTTCTTCCTGGTGCGCCCGCAGAAGGCCGCCGCGAAGAACCGCCCCGCACCCGTGCTCAGCCCCGCCGCCTGACCTCACCCCGCTAGAACCTCACCCCGACAGAGAGGACCTCTCATGCCTGCCTACACCCTCCAGACCAACGGCGCCGTCTGCCCCTTCCCGCTGATCGACGCGAAGAATGCGATGGAGCAGCTGACCACGGGCGATGACCTGATCATCGGCTTCGACTGCACCCAGGCCACCGACTCCCTGCCCCAGTGGGCCGCGGACGACGGCCACGAGGTGGTCGCCTTCGATCGCGTGGGCGAGGCGGGATGGACGATCACGGTGCGCAAGGGGGCCTGACTGCCGCCTTCCGCCGCTGGTCGGCGGATCGGCAGGCGCTCTCAGCGCACCGGGCCCCGCATCGCCACGTGGACCGTCGGCTCCTCCTCCTGGCCCACCACGACCACGTAGGCGATGGGCTCGTGCGCGCCGGTCGCCACGCGATCGTCCTTCTTCTGCACGCCCTCGCCCAGTCGCGCCACCACGCCCTGCAGGTCATCGCCCTCGGCGCGGGATTCGATGCCGCCGGGGAAGTTCTCCTCCACCCAGTCCTCGACCGTCGGGGCGGGGCCGCTGAACGTGATGATGGGGTCCCACCTGTCGGCGTCCTGGAGCGGGCTTTCGACGATCTGCATGTCGAGGTCGGGAGCCGTGAAGCCGCCCTCGGTCAGGAGCATGCCGGGGTCGTCGGCGATGCTCGGCACGTCGGTGGAGCTGCAGGCCGAGGCGATCAGGCTCATGGTCGCGCAGGCCACGGCACCATGGAGGAAGTGGCGTCGGATCACGGGGCGGTCCCTCCTCGGGGCGGTGAACCGGTGCTGTGTATGCGCTGGAGCTCGGCGAGGCGGGGTGCTCTATGTCCCGGGAGCTGCGTGGAAATGAATACATCCCCCGTTTATCGGCGACGTTTCCGAATACGATGGAAAAGGTGGGGTGGGAATCGTTGAGGTCAGCGTAAGCCGCAGATCAGTGGATCCCATGTTCCGTGGCCTGACCAGGTGGCGCCCAGAAGATCGGATCACTCTCGACAACGTGCCCCTCATCGCACTTCCGGTACTCCGTGGACTCATCGTCGCTCAGGGGCCCGGGGGCCAGGTTGCTGGAGCTTCCACATGTGGGGCAATGGCCGAACAGCCAACGATCGATCTTCTTGCCGTAGCGGTCATTGTCGGCCAATGGATGCCCCTCTCGTGAGGATCAGAACTGATGGTTCATTGAGAGTGACACTACGTCGAAATCCGTGTGGAGATGGGAACTCCGGGAGATTCTTTGCCGCCCCTGTTTCGCGAGCTTCGCCATCAGCCCCGTTGGTGGCTCATCCCAATCGGGGGTGTAGAAGTTGGGGTCTGAAGCCGCCGGTCTCGAGCAGGCTTCGGGCGATGTAGTTGGTCAGGTTGCGGAACCCGAGTGCGGAGCCGCGCAGGTGTTCGAGCCGTCCGTTGAGCGCCTCGGTCGGCCCGTTGCTGGTGCCGGGTCGTTCGAAGTAGGCGAGCACGTCAGCGGCTCGCTTCTTCAGGGTCCGGCCCAGGGTGGTGAGCTCGGTGAGCACCTTGGGGACGCCGGCGCTGAGGTCGGTGATCACCTTCTCCATGAGCTCGCGGCCACGTTGCCGGTCCTCGTGGCGATAGGCGGCGATCATGCGCTGGTAGACACCCCAGGTCGCCTCGACCTCGACGTGAGCGTCATCAACGAACAGCGCGCGTAGCCTGTCGCTCTGCTTGTCGGTGAGCAGGTCCGCGCCGGTGTGCTGCGTGCGCCGCGACTTGTAGAGCGGGTCGTCCCTGAACCCACGGTGCCCGTGGATCGCGAGTTGGACCCGGCGCCGGCACCTGTCGAGGGCGTCACCGGCCAAGCGCACGACGTGGAAGGGATCCATCACCGTGACCGCGTCCGGGATCTCCTCTGCAGCGGCGGTCTTGAACCCGGTGAAGCCGTCCATCGCGACCACCTCGACCGCGTCACGGAAGGCGTCGTCGCGGTCGGCGAGCCAGGTCTTGAACGCCGCCTTCGACCGGCCCTCGACCATGTCCAGCAGCCTTGCTGGGCCGGCGCCATCGCGGACCGGGGTGAGGTCGATGATCACGGTGACGTACTTGTCGCCACGCCTGGTGTGGCGCCAGACGTGCTCATCGACGCCAATGACCTTCACGCCCTCGAACCGCGTGGGGTCGTTGATCAGCAGCCGCTTGCCTTCGGCCAGGACCGCGTTGTTGGCGGTGTCCCACGCGACCCCGAGTCCCTCGGCGACACGGGCGACGGTGAGGTGTGGGACCACGATCCCTTCCAGCGCCCACCGCAGCCCGGTGCGCGAGAGCTTCGCGCGTGGCTCCGCCGCGGCTCTGGTGTCTTGGCGCCACACGTGTCCGCAGTCGGCACAGCGGTAGCGGCGCACTACAACTTCCAGCACGGTCGGTCGCCAGCCCAGCGGCTCGTGGGCCAACCGCCGGATCACGGTGTCACGAGCAGCGCCTTCGCTGCCGCACCGTCGGCACCACTGATCTGGTTCCACCACGCGGCACGCGAGGACCGCACGATCCGGTTCAAGTCGTTGCCCGGTCACGCTCAGACCGAGGCCGTCGAGTCGAGCGAAGGCGGTCAGGTCAGGGCGGCCGAAGCCGGCCGGCGGGGTAGCGTCGGACACGTCGAGGTCTTTCGGATGGATGGCGTAGGAACCTCCGTCGTCGGGAGACCTCGACGTCTATCTGCGGACCGACGCGCCCGGCCGACCTACACCGTCATCTGGGAAGACCCCTGAAACGTCTTCGACGACGACGGGACCGGCTAGGAGGAGGGCGAGGTGAGCTAAAAGAATGGAGCTCGCTCGGCTTCGACGCCGCCGCAAGCTCCGGTGAAACGGTCGGTACTGGTCGGTCGTCGTCGGTCACCACCGGATGGCGGCGCCCCCACTCTCGGCGTTTGCGCAGGTCAGCGGCTCGTTCGCCCAGTGGGCGCATCAAGCGATAGACGCAAAGCCGACGTGATTAGGTCGTCGGTTCAATTCCGACAGGCGGCTCTGGCGAAGAGCCCCTGACCTGCGGAAACGCAGGGCAGGGGCGGTTCGGTTCTGGTGGTCGCGCGATGCGCTGGCCTCACGGCTCTGCCCGACACCGACGTCGCTCTCCTCTGCGACGGACCCCTCGCCGGCTGAGCGCTCGCGGCCGGCATCCTGTCCGTGTGCCGATAGGCCTCGCTCCGCTCGGCAACGCGGCGTGGCGTTGTGTCGCGACCTGGACGTGCGAGGTGTCAACGGTGCGTCGGCGCAGCGATCGTTGTGTGCGCAGCGAGATGTTCCATGCCGCACGGGCGACGCGCACGAACGCAACGCCCCGGAACGCCAACGACCCGTCATCGCTGCGACGCGCAACGCGTCTCCCGTCACGGCAACGGATCGCAACCAAGACCCGCCCACGGCGCCTAGCAGGACGGAGGGCAAGTTGACACAGTTGCGCTGCCATGGAACCGCGCTGGCTCTCTCGATGACCACCGGTGAACCAGTGCCGCTCCAGGCTTGCGCCTGGTGTTGCCTGGCCCCCCTCGTGATCGGCCCGTCGGGGATCGTCAACGTGGTGCGGGTGTCGAGGCGGTCGGGTCCGACGGCTCGGCGGGGCGCGATCGTCTCGTGCGTTGGCGGACTACGGGAGCTTGGACGCGAGGACGTCGGCCGCCAGGATCTCGGGTGCTGCGCCGAGGAGGTGCTGGTTGGCCATCAGGGCTGCGACGATGGCGCCGTTGGCGTGGGCGTCGCGAGCGGCCTCGTCGGGGAATGCATCGAAGATCCAAAAGGTGTCGGCGTGGGTTCTAGCCGCGAACCAGACAATCGTTCCCACTTCTTCGTTGGCGAGTGCGACAGCGCCGGCGAGCAGATCGGCGACCGCGTCGTGCTGTCCATCGGCCGCGACGATCTTGGCGACGAAGGCATACGGAAGTGATGCGGGTGTGGACATGAGGGGTTCTCCTTGAAGTCGGGGTTCTTCGTGGGGCGAGTTCAGCGTATGACGAGCGAGGGCCGATGAGGAGTGGCGTATACGACAGTATTGCTATTGTTCGCGCCATGCGTATCGGACTGATCGCGATCGACGGCTGCTTCGGTTCGGCTGTCGCGTCGGTCATCGACATCGTGCGGGTGGCCGACGGAGCCCGCGGCGATATCGACCCGCGGATCGACCCGATCGAACTCGCCATCCTCGGACCGAAACGGCGAGTGACCACGACGGCATCGATGACCCTGTCGGTTGACCACCCGCTGTCGGAGTCCGGAGAGTTCGACGTGGTCGTCGTCCCTGCGCTTGGAACCCTCACGGCCGCCGCTACCAACGACGCCCTCCAGAGCCGAGATGCTCGTTCGGTCATCGCCTCGCTCGGGCGCCTCGACGACGCGACCACCCGGATCGCCGCGGCGTGCACCGGCGTGTTCGCCGTCGCCGAGACCGGACGGATGCATCATCGGCGGGCGACGACCAGCTGGTTCCTGGGGCCGGAGTTCCTGAAGCGCTATCCGACCGTCGCCCTCGATCTCGACACCATGGTCGTCGTGGACGGGAACCTCGTCACCGCCGGCGCCGCGTTCGCCCACATCGACCTCGCGCTCTCACTCGTGCGATCGATCAGCCCCGACCTGGCCCAACATGTCGCCAAGCTCCTCATCATCGACGAGCGTCCGTCGCAGGCGGCCTTCGTCGCCTACGAACATCTCCGGCACGAGGACCCGATCGTTGTCGAGTTCGAACGCTTCGTGCGCGCCCGCCTGGACGAACCGTTCAACGTCGCCTTCGTCGCGCAGTCGCTCGGCACCAGCCGGCGCACCCTCGAACGACGAGTCCGTGCGGCGCTCAACCTCACTCCGCTCGGCTTCGTCCAACGGCTTCGCATCGAACGAGCTCGGCACCTCTCAGCAACCACGGACCTCACCTCCGCCGAGATCGCGCTACGGGTCGGCTACGCGAACGCCGAGACTCTGCGCTCCCTCCTGCGCAGGGAGCGACGCCGTTCCTGACCTATCGCCATGCCTGTAGCCGGTGTCCTAGCGCCCGGTTGGAACCACCTCTCAGCACGTCGCGTCGACGCTCCTGCGTCGCCCCTGGACGACCCACTCGACACGCCAGCAGCACAGGCCATGTGACGTGCCCCGGCTTCCCGGCCGGTCGGGGTTGGGTGGCTGTGATGTCGCTGCGTTCTCGTCGAGGGGGTCAGCAGACCCGATCAGGGTCGATTGGGATGAGACGCGAAGGCGGTCAGGTCAGGGCGGCCGAAGCCGGCCGGCGGGGTAGCGTCGGACACGTCGAGGTCTTTCGGATGGATGGCGTAGGAACCTCCATCGTCGGGAGACCTCGACGTCTATCTGCGGACCGACGCGCCCGGCCGACCTACACCCTCATCTGGGAAGAGCCCCGTTGGTGCCAGCTGCGCAACGGTGCAGACCGTTTCGTACTGCTTCTGCCGAATGCCCGGGATTCTGATCGCATAGCGCTGAGTGGAGGTTGATGATGGAGATCTGCGTTGAGGGATCGAGCAGGCGCGCCGGCCGTGGGACCCTGGGCAACGCACTACGCCGACACATAACGGAGCATCGATGTCCTTTCGCTCGATTACCCCGTGCGGGATTCCTGGTGGCAGGGCTGCTGCGCCTCGGTACTGCGGCCCTGCAGATGCTCCGGACCGTGAATAGCGCGGACTGAGTACTCTCCAGGCCATACCGACCGACGAAGACGACCTAGAGACCACCATGGATGACGCCGCACGCTGGAACGCACTCCCGCAGCGACTGCCCGATTGGTTCCGCGATGCCCCGCTGGGGATCTTCCTCCACTGGGGCGCGTACTCCGTGCCCGCCTGGGCGGAGCCCACCGCTGAGCTCGGTGCGGCCGACGACGCTGCCGACCGGCTCACGCACAACCCCTACGCCGAGTGGTACTTCAATACCCTCCGCATCGAGGGCTCCCCGGCGGCCGAGCATCACCGGCGGGTCCACGGCGGAGCGCCCTACGACGACTTCCTCGACCAGTGGCAGGTGGGCGCCTTCGACCCGTCCGCCTGGAGCGACCTCTTCGCTCGTGCTGGCGCGGACTACGTCGTGCTGACCACCAAGCATCATGACGGGATCACCCTGTGGGCCGCCCCCGGCACCGGCGACCGCAACACCGTGCAGCGCGGGCCCCGCCGAGACTTCGTCGGCGAGATCGCCGAGGCCACCACCGCGGCCGGGATGCACTTCGGGGTCTACTACTCCGGCGGACTGGACTGGCACGAGCGGCCGACGCCACCCCTGGTCGAGCTCCACGAGGTGGAGGGCTCGAAACGGCCGCGCGATGACGACTACGGGAAGTACTGCAGCGCCCAGGTGCGCGACCTCATCGACCGCTACGGCCCGGACGTGTTCTGGAACGACATCGGCTGGCCGGACCAGAACCTGCACTTCGGCCCGGGCGGCCTCGGCGAGCTGCTCGAGCACTTCTACCGCGAACGCCCCGAAGGGCTGATCAACGACCGCTTCTCCGGTGCGCACCACGACTTCATGACCACCGAATACCAGTCGGGGGAGATCCCGGAGGGCCAGGCTTGGGAGAACTGCCGCGGCATCGGACTGAGCTTCGGCTACAACCAGGTCGAGGACGCCGCCCAGTACATCAGCGGCGCGCAGGCGGTACGGCATGTGGTCGACGCCGTCTCCCGCGGTGGCCGGGTGCTGCTGAACCTCGGGCCCCGGGCCGACGGGTCACTGCCTGAGCTGCAGGTCCAGGTGCTCGAGACACTCGGAGAGTTCATGGCCGAGCACAAGGCGGTGCTGTCCGGTGCGCGCGGGCTCGGCGAGCTGGAGATCCCCGGAGCCCAGTGGGCGCGTGCAGTGGAGCAGGACGGGCAGTGTCATGTGTTCGTGTCGGGGGAGGCGGGGACGCTGCAAGTTGCTGCGGCGGATCTGCCCGTCGGCTTCGACTGGCCGGAGGATGGCGTCGAGATCGTGCTGGGTGGCCGGGACGCGGCGCCGATCGCCGTCTCCGCGCAGGCCACCGGCAGCTCCGGTCGCTGAGCCTGGGCGCCGACCGGCGTGAAGGACGGTCGGATCGTCGCACCCCCGCGCTACCGTTCCCTCATGACGACCACCACCACCGCTGCTGACCGCGCCGCCGGAGCCCTGCTGGGCCTTGCCTGCGGGGACGCCGCCGGCGTCCCCTACGAGTTCGCCTCGGCCCCCTACGACCCGTGCAAGGGTCCGCAGATGATCGGCGGCGGGCTCGGCCCGTACACGCCGGGGGAGTGGTCCGACGACACCCAGATGGCGCTGTGCATCGCCCACGTCGCCGCGTCCGAGGTCCCGATCGACTCTCCCGAGGGGCTCGACGCGATCGCCCAGGGCTTCCTGGACTGGCTGCAGGGCGGTGCGAGCGACGTGGGAACCCAGACTCGCCAGGTGCTCAGCGCAATGCTCAGAGACGGCGGCGGCCCGGGCCTCGCTCAGCGGATGACCTCCGTCGCCGCGGAGCTGCACGCCCGCTCCGGCCGGACCGCCGGCAACGGCGCACTGATGCGCACCGCCCCCGTGGCTCTCGCCTTCCCGGACGATCCCGAGCGCACCGCCCGCGCCGCACGAGCCATCGCCGAGCTCACCCACGCGGACCCGCTGGCCGGAGACTCCTGCGTGCTGTGGTGCGAAGCGATCCGGCGCTCCGTCGTGGACGCCGTGCATGGCCGGCCGGAGGACGGCATCGAACTGCTCCCGGCAGAGCACCGCGAGACGTGGGTGGCGCTCGCCGACGGGACCTGGCGCTCGGGCGCTCCAGCGTCCCTGTCTCCCAACGGGTTCACCGTCACCGCGCTCTACGCCGCCCTGCACGCGGTGGAGCAGGCGGCCACGGCCGACGGGCCGACGGAGACCTTCCGTGCGGGCATCGCCGCAGCCGTCGCGCTCGGCGACGACACCGACACCATAGCCGCGATCGCCGGCTCGCTGCTGGGGACCTGGACCGGCGCCGAGGAGATCCCGCAGGAGTGGACCGACGTGGTGCACGGCTGGCCGGGGTATGACGGGCCGGGCCTCGTGACGCTGACGCGGGAGATCACCGGCTGAGAGGCTGCCCAGTGAGGGGGCAGCAGGACCGTGGGCGAGCGCCGATTTCATGGACCGCTCAGCGCCCTCGCGCCGCCACTCTCGCGACCAGGCCCGTCGGCGCCAGCCGCGCCACCGTGTAGAGCGCCTTGTACCGCTTGCTCGGCACGGACACGGCCTTCCCCCGGGCCACGTCCCGCAGCGACTCCTCGACCACACGCGGGGCCTCGAGCCACATCCAGTTCGAGATGCCTTCCTTGCCCTTCGCGAGGCCCAGCCGGGTATGGAAGTCGGTGTGGGTGTAGCCGGGGCACACGGCGGTCACCGTGACGCCGCGTGAGCGGTACCGGCTGTTCGCCCAGCGGGAGAACATCACCAGCCAGGCCTTGGCCGCGCCGTAGGTGGAGCGCGGGGTCACGGCCGAGACCGAGGCGATGTTGAGGATCGTGCCAGAGCGGCGCTCCAGCATGCCCGGCAGCACAGCATGCATGAGACGCATGGGCACCTCGTCGTGGAGGCGGAGATGGCGCACCTCATCCTCGATGTCGTTCTTCTCGAAGGCGAGTGGGAGCCCGAACCCGGCGCTGTTGATCAGCGTCTCCATGGGACGTGCGGGGTCGGACAGGCGGCCCACGACAGCGGCGACGCCGTTGGGGGAGGAGAGGTCCGCGCTGAGCACTTCGACCTCTGCCGCGCCTGCTCGGGTGAGCTCGTCCGCCAGCTCCTCGAGCCTGGCCTGGTCGCGGGCGACGAGGACGAGGTGGTCGCCGCGGCGGGCGAGCTGGCGGGCGTATTCGGTGCCGAGGCCGGAGCTGGCGCCGGTGATCAGGGACGTCGATGTCATGGCAGCGAGCCTAAGGGGACAGGGGGCTATGGGGATTATGGCTCGGGGCCGTTTGTGCGAGTTCTGCGGTGACCGCACGTGACCAACGCCCCGTCGGCCCGCAGGCCCGGTCGTCATAGACTCGATTGGTGCCTGGCTCCTCTGCTTCTACCCCCGACTCTCCGCTGAATGACCGCCGCGAGAGCCCCGAGCTGACCGCGGAGGACATCGCCACCGCTCTGCGCGTGCTCCGGCACGCCCCAGCCATGCCCGATGACAACGCGGATCTCGTCGCAATCAAACGCGCCTCCCGCAACTTCGAGAAGAAGCTCGCGAAGTCCCGTCGCGGAGAGAAGACCTGGGCCCAGCGCAAGGCGGACCGCGCCGTGATCGCCGCGACCGCGACCGGCTCCCCGCTGCGCATCGACGACGAGACCAAGGGGATTCCGCTGGTCTCGAGCGCGCAGGGCGCCTTCGCGGGAGAGCTGAACAAGTCCCGCGGCTGCTACATCTGCAAGAACGACTACACCCTGGTCGATGCGTTCTATCACTGGCTGTGCCCGGACTGCGCAGCGATGTCGCACGCCAAGCGGGACCAGCGCACGGACCTCACCGGCAAGCGGGCACTGCTCACCGGCGGCCGCTCCAAGATCGGCATGTACATCGCGCTGCGCCTGCTGCGCGACGGTGCGCACACCACCATCACCACCCGCTTCCCCAAGGATGCGGCGCGGCGCTTCGCCCAGATGGAGGATGCTGCGGACTGGATCGACCGGCTGAAGATCGTCGGGATCGACCTGCGCGACCCCACCCAGGTGATCGCGCTCGCCGACGATGTCGCCGCCGCGGGCCCGCTGGACATCCTCATCAACAACGCCGCGCAGACGGTGCGCCGCTCCCCGAGCGCCTACTCGGCGCTGGTCGAGGCGGAGGACGCCCCGCTGCCCACCGACCTCGCGCTGCCGGAGATGTCGGCGTTCGACCGCATCTCCCAGGCGCATCCCGCCGCGATCGCCGGGGTTCTGCAGAATGACGCGGTCCCGCAGCATGACGGGGAATCGCTCGAGCATGCTCGCGCCGCGCAGACCGCCGCCTCGATGACGGCGCTCGCGCTGCGCGCCGGCAAGGCGAGCCTGCAGGAGCACCTCGCGGGCACCGCGGTCGACGCCGGCGGCCTGCTCCCGGATATGCAGACCAACAACTCCTGGACGCAGACGGTGGACCAGGTCGACGCGCTCGAGATGCTCGAGGTGCAGCTGTGCAACGAGACCGCCCCCTTCCTGCTGATCAGCAGGCTGCGCGCCTCGATGCGTGCCGCAGTGCAGGCCGGGGCGCGCCGCGCCTACATCGTGAACGTCTCGGCGATGGAGGGCCAGTTCTCCCGCCGCTACAAGGGCGCCGGCCACCCGCACACGAACATGGCCAAGGCCGCGCTGAACATGCTCACCCGCACCAGCGCAGGCGAGGCGTTCGAGACCGACCGCATCCTGATGACCGCCGTGGACACCGGCTGGATCACCGACGAGCGCCCCCACCAGGACAAGCTGCGCATCGCCGCCGAGGGCTGGCACGCTCCGCTGGACCTCGTGGACGGCGCAGCCCGCGTCTACGACCCGATCGTGCGCGGCGAGGCCGGCGAGGACATCTACGGCTGCTTCGTGAAGGATTACAAGCCCAGCCCCTGGTGAGTCGCTGAGGTGGTAGGTGGAGTCGCGGGTCGCGGTCATCTCTCACTTCGGGGTTGATGGGCCGCGGGACCGGACGCCCGATGACTTGAGGGTTAGGGGCGCTTGGGCGGCTCGTGTTTTCCCGCGACGTTTCCTGGCCTCTGCGTAGGATGAGCCCCACGGGACACTGTTGAAGGTGGCGCCGCGGCGCTGCGAGGAATGGAGCACCCATGAGCCGACGTCGCCGCAGACGGCACGACCTGCGGGATCGGTCCGCTACGGGCGAGGTGCTGACCGGAGTGCTGGAGCTCGGTGACGTGATCGGGCTGGTGCTGAGCTTCGTGGTGCGCATTCCATTGCTGCTGCTGCGGCTGCTGGTCTGAGGACCCGCACGCCAGGGGCACCCGCGCCCAACCTGACGCTATCGTCGGCAGCACCGACCGGGGTCGGCTTCCAAGGCGTGGCGGCGATGAGATGACACCGGATATCAGTCCGGATGGCTCTCAGGACCCGCCCTCTGTCAAGCTCTGAGCCGGCAGCCAGTCGGCCCCCAGCAGCTGGGCGACGCCCTCGAGACCGGCGGTGTCGCCTCCCACGGTGTCGGAGGCAGCGGCGATCCGCTCCACCATCACCTTGCTGACCTGCTCCTCGACGGTGTTCTCGGCGTAGGCGATATGCCAGGGCGAGACCTGCTGGTCGCGGTGCGTGCGGCCGGTGACCTGCCGGCCCGCGATGCCGGAGAACCGTGCCTGGTGGAAGACCCCGACGCGCGGCTCGGTGCTCGCCTGGCGACTTCCTTCGAGGGTCTCGCCGGCGTGCAGGCTGATCGAGGCGACGGTGGTGAACACGCAGACCTTCGCCTGCCCGGTCTGGAAGCGGAGCCGCTCGGCCTCTGCGTCGAAGCGGCCCTGGCCGTAGATCGTGGCGACCTCGAGGCCGGAGTCCCGCAGCCGTTCGGCGATCGGGTCGGCGGCGGTGCCGACGAACTCGACCGAGCACGCCACCTGCCGCTCGGCCTCGACCTGCTGGGCGATCCACGCGACCGTGGAGTCCACGCGGATCAGCCCGGCTTTCTGACGGAAGCGCAGCAGCGCCGCTCTGCCCTTGGCCGTGTTGCGCCCGCGCCGGGCGATGTCCATCTCGCGGCAGAACTCTCCCCATTCAGCCTCGTATGCCGCGCGTTCCGTGGGTGTGAGCGTCACGGGCATCCCGGAGATCGGCACCGGCCCCCACGGCGCCGCGCGGTGCAGCATGGCAGCTGGCTGCGCGTCCTCGAGCCAGCCGCGCACCAGCGCCAGATCCGAGGCTCGGCGGGCTGGGTCTGTGGTCCAGGATGCGCCGTAGCGACCCTTCTCCACCCCGACCCCGTGGCGTTCGAGCGCGGTGGTGAAGGTAGCGGCGGGCTGGGTCGCCGTGATCCAGTCCTTCATCGGCTCGTTGTGCGCCTGCGCGTAGGCGGGAGCGAGGTAGGGCAGCTCGAGCGGGGTGTGTCCGGGGGTCGCGGTCGTCGCGATGACGAACGGCGCCTGCTCGTGCGGCTGCTTGTGGCCGGCGATCTGTGCCCAGAGCTTCCACCGCTTCGTGGTGGTGCGGCGCAGCGCGTGGGCTTCGTCCGCGATGATCACGTCCCAGCTGTGGTCGGTGACCTTCTCCAGGCGGTCCCAGGTGATCACGACCCATTCCAGGCCGCTGTCGCCGAGCGCGGTGATGGTGCGGCACCAGTGCCCGATGGTGATCGCGGCGGGCCTGTCGGCGACCACGAGCACGCGCTGCGCTCCGCGGAGGTCGCCCACTGCACTGGCTCCGAGCACGGCGGAGATCGTCTTGCCGACGCCCGGTTCGTCGGCCAGCAGGAACTGTCGCCCACCGGCTGCGGCGCGTGCCGCGATCGCGTCGGCCGCCTCGTACTGGTTCTGGCGGGGCTCGAGGTCCTCGGCCGGCTCGGGGTTCGGCGTCGGATCCTCGGGGTTCAGGGTGTTCTCGAGGAATCGCCCGAGGGTGTGCGGAGCGGGAGCGTAAGGCGCGAGGTGCGCGGGGAGCGTGCGCCCCGTGTACAGGTGCATCTTGACGGCGGGATGCCAGGCGGCGCCCTCGACCTGGGTGCCGTAGGGGACGTCCAGCACCCAGGTGCGCTCGCCGGGGCCGACGAACGGCAGCTCCCGCATCACCTGGCGGGTGCCCTTCCTCCGGGAGGAGCCGCCTCGCCGACGGGTGCTGGAGCGTCGACGGGTAGCCATTCCGCGAGGGTATCGAGCACGCGCAGCGGATCGGGGGACGGCTCGCCCGCGCCCGGTGTGACGCAGGAGAGCGAGACCTCGCCCGTGTGCACGGTAAGAGCTTGCTTAGCTAGGCTACGTACGTGCGTGAGGTCGTCCGGGACCGGCCGCCGCACGCCACAGGGGCCGGGCCCCACGGGCCGGGGCCCGCCACCGCCAACGAGAGCAGGGACAGATGACCAGCATCTGGTGGATCCGGGATGACCTCCGCCTTCACGACAATCCGGCCCTCCATGCCGCCGCGGCCGATGGTGAGGTCCTCGCGGTGCACATCGACGAGGAGATCAGCGGCGTGCGCCCGCTGGGCGGCGCGGCGCGCTGGTGGCTGCACCACTCGCTGAGCGCCCTGGCCGCGGCCCTGCGCGAGCACGGGGTGCCGCTGGTCCTGCTCCGCGGGGATCCCGAAGAGCAGATCCCGGCATTGGTCGAGGAGGTGCACGCGACCGCGGTGCTCTGGAACCGCCGCTATCACGAACCCAAGCGGGCCATGGATGCGCGGCTGAAGGCGTCTCTGCGCAGGCGGGATGTCCGCGTGGAGAGCTTCGACGGCTACCTGCTGCACGAGCCATGGACGATCACCACCCAGAGCGGCGGACCGTACAAGGTCTACTCCCCGTTCGCCCGCGCATGCCGGGAGAGCAGGCCGCCGCGTGAACCGCACGGCCTGCCCGATCATCTCGCCGGCGCCCAGGAGCAGGTCCGTGCCGGCGGCCACGAGGTGCGCAGCTGGTTGCGCACGGAGACCTTCGAGCAGGAGCTGTCCGGTCGCGGATGGCTCCCGACGGCGCCCGACTGGGCCGGCGGGCTGCGCGAGAACTGGACCCCCGGCGAGGCGGGAGCTCGGGAGCGGCTCGCGCAGCTCGGGGACCTGCTGACCGGGTATGCCGAGGATCGGGAGCGGCCGGGCACTGCGGGCACCTCGAGCCTCTCGCCGCACCTCCGCTTCGGCGAGGTCTCTCCTCACGAGGTCTGGCACCACAGCCTGTCCGCGGGGCGCGGAACGGGCCCGGAGACTTTCCGCTCCGAGCTGCTGTGGCGCGAGTTCGCCTGGCACCGGCTCTTCCACCTGCCCGACCTCGCGACCCAGAACGTCCGGCCCCAGTTCGACGCTTTCGAGTGGCGCGAGGACGATGACGCTCTGCGGGCCTGGCAGCAGGGGCGCACCGGCATCGACCTGGTCGACGCGGGGATGCGGGAGCTGTGGGCGATCGGCTGGATGCACAACCCGGTGCGGCTGGTCGTCGCCTCCTTCCTCACCAAGAATCTGCGCCTGCACTGGCGGCTCGGCGAGGAATGGTTCTGGGACACCCTCGTCGACGCCGACGACGCCTCGAACCCGTTCAACTGGCAATGGGTCGCCGGCACGGGCGACGACGCCGCCCCGTACTTCCGCGTCTTCAACCCCGAGCGCCAGCAGGAGCGGTTCGACCCCCAGGGCGAGTACGTGCGCCGGTGGGTGCCCGAGGTGGACGACGAGTCCGCGGAACGGGTGGCGCCGATCGTCGATCTGAAGGCCTCGCGACGGGAAGCGCTCGCGGCCTACGCCGCCCTCAAGGGGCAATGAGGAGGCTCACCTCACCCGTCCGCGCGCAGCCCCACCCCGAACCCGTCCGCCGGATCCGCCACGGCCACAGCCAGCGTCGTATCGGACTGCCCGTAGTACGCGAACCACTTCCCGCGGAACTTCACGAGTCCTTCGACGAAGGTGACATTGGAGATCAGCCCGTGGGTGTCCTCGTAGGTCTGGGGGCGCAGCCAGGGCTCCTGCAGTCTGGCCATGACCGTGGTGGGCGCGGCGGGGTCGATGAGGATCGGGCCGCAGCGGTAGTCGACGTCCACGGTGCCGTCCTCGTGGACCTCGCGGGTGGCGCCGTTGGTGAGCATCAGCAGCAGGCCGTCGTCGGTGAGGACGGGGGAGGTGCCGATCTCCACCAGCGCCTCGTCGAAGGTGCCGGGGGTGGGGAGGTACATCGGAGAGTCGTCCGTGGTACCGGGGGTCCAGTGGATCAGATCGTCGCTGGTGGCCCAGTAGATCCCGCCCTCGCCGAAGTACATCCACCACGTCCCGTCGATCTGCTGCGGCACGATCACCGCCGGTCACACCACCTACCAGGCCGAGGAGAGGCCGCGCGCCACCGCCGTGTGGACCTACGCCGACCGCGCAGAGGACGGCACCTTCACCCGCATCGGCGGCGGAGATCTCGACGCCGCCACCGGCCACTGGTCCCAGGGCGCCTACAACGCCGACGACATCTCCCGCACCGCCATCGTGTTCCTGCGCGCCCACTCCGCATTCAGGGACAACGCCGATCTGGCGACCGCCCGGGAGCTGCTGCGCACCCTCACCTACCTCCAGGTCACCTCCGGGCAGAACGCCGGCAACGTGGTGCTGTGGATGCAGCCCGACGGCGCCCTGAACCGCAGCGCGATCCCCATCGAGCTGCTCGACCCCTCGGATTCCGACGAGTCCTACTGGCTGGCCCGCACCGTCTGGGCGCTCGGAGAGAGCATCGCCGTGTTCGCCGCGGTCGACCCTGACTTCACCGCGTTCCTGGTCGAGCGTCTGCACCTGGCGCTGACCGCGCTCGAGCGCGCCTCGCTGGGCAGATACGGGCAGTGGGATTCGGCCGACGGGGTCCCCGTGCCCGGCTGGGTGATCGCCGGTGGTGCCGACGCGACCGGCGAGGCCGTGCTCGGGCTCGCCGCAGCCCTCACGGTGCGACCCGACGACGAGCGCGTCGCCCAGGCCCTGGACCGCTACGCCGAGGGTATTGAGGCGATGCCCTCCGGCGCCGTGGGCGTCTGGCCCTTCGGTGCGATCATGCCGTGGACCGGCTCGCAGAGCCTCTGGCACGCCTGGGGCGGCCTCGCCCCGGCCGCGCTCGCCGTCGCCTCCGCGGTCACGGGCCGCGGGCTCGATGCTGCGGTGGCCGACGTGGGCGTGTTCACCCCGCAGCTGCTCACCTCCGGCGGCCCGCACAACGCCTGGTCACCCGTACCCGGGGAGTCGCAGATCGCCTACGGCGTCCAGAGCCGCATCGAGTCCCTGCTGCGCACGGCCGATGTCACCGGTGGCGAGGGCCTGCGGGAGCTGGCCGCACTCGTCGCCGGCTGGTTCTTCGGCGCGAACCCGGCGGGAGAGCCCGTCTACGATCCGGCCACCGGCGTGACCGTCGACGGGATCGAGCCCGACGGGCGCCTCAACCGCAACTCCGGCGCGGAGTCCACGATCCACGCCCTGCTGGCGATGATCGCGCTGGACCAGGACCGGGACCTCGCGCGGACCGCGCGGAGCCTCAACGGCACGCCCGAGGTGCACGGCATGCAGTGGCTCCCGGCCGAGTCGGCGCAGCTCAGCGGCGACGCCGCGGTCGTGACGCCGGAGAGCGCGTGGACGGGGGAGTCGAACTGGCGCGGATCCTCTGTGCTCGCCGGTGACGGCGGCACAGTGCGCTTCACGCTGGATGCCGAGGCGCTCGCCGCAGTCTCCGCGGGAGGTGCGACGGCGCATCCGCTGATCCACCGGCTCGCCGAGGACGCGGGTGTGGCGCACTGGAGTGCGATCGACGCGGCCGGAGCACGGACAGTGCTGGGCACGCTCGAGCTGGGCGGTGCCGGGGATCCGGGCGTGACCGAGTGGGACGGGGTGCTCAGGCCCGTGCGGCTCGACGTCCCGATCCCGGCGGGCGCTGTGGCCATCGAGGTCATCGCCGAGGGGAGGCTCGAGCTCGACGAGCTGATGCTGCTGCCGGCGGTGACCACAGCGGAGCTCGCGGTGGAGCGGGGAGATTCGCTGACGCTGCACGTGGCGTCGGCTGATGCGAAGCTGGCGCTCGTGCCGGGGCAGACGGGCAGCGTGTACCGGGCCGACGGAATGCGAGTGGGCCCTGCGAACCGCGGGCGCAGGAGCGTACCGGCAGGAGCCTTCGCGATCACCCGGCGGTGAGCGCGGCGACCGGCTGCACTTCCTCTTTCACAGTGCTGCGACCCTGGGGAGAGGAAGCCCGCGCCCTCGTCGTCCACATCGCATCTGTACTAGAACTAGTATTAGGCGTACCGTGGTCCCATGGCTGACGTGACGCGCACCGAGCTGAACCAGCAGACCGCCCGGGTCCTCGCGCGGGTGCAGGAGGGGGAGGAGGTCACCGTGACGGACCGTGGCCGCCAGATCGCCCGCATCACCAGGGTCGAGTCTGATCGGCGCTCCCGGCGCCTCGCCAGCGGTGCGCTGCGGCCCGCCACCGAGAGCGGGATACCGACGGTCGCCTCACCTATCCACGGCTGGAGCACCGAGCAGATGATCGAGGACATGCGCGGGGACCGCGCATGATCTACCTCGACACCTCGGCGGCCTACAAGCTCCTCAGCCGAGAACCGGGGGTGGTCGAGGTCGAGGCCCTCTTCGCGGGAACGACGGAGCTGCTCTCCTCGCGGCTGCTCGAGGTCGAGCTGCACGCGACAGTGGATCGCCGTGGCGGTTCTCATGCCGATGTCGACGCGATCCTCGCCCGGACCGGCCTCGACGCGGTCGACGACGAGGTGATCGACCACGCCCTCTCGCTCGGCTCAGGTCTGCGCGCCATGGACGCACTGCACCTCTCCACGGCCCTGCTCTACGGGGACGCGATGATCGGATTCGCGACCTTCGACCGTGAGCTCGCGCAGGCGGCGCAGCGGCTCGGGCTCGAGGTCGTGGCAGGGAGCAGGTGAAACAGGGTGCTCGGGCCGGGAGCGGGGCGAGGTGCACGGTGGACCCTGCCGCACGTCGGCTGAGAGGCGCGTCGGCCGCGGGCCCTCGCTGAGCGCTGCGCGACGACGCGATGCCCCGCCGCTCAGCGGTGGGGGTACTCGCTCTCGCGGTCCTGGAACTCGAGGATCGCAGGATTCCTGATCACGCCGTCCTGGATCTCGATGGCGTGATCGATGACGGACTCGGCGGCCCAGGCCGCGGGCCCGGCCATGACGGTCTCGACGAAGGGGAGCAGCGCGGAGCTGTTCTCCCAGCTCGCGGAGTTCCACAGGTACGAGGGGCTGTGGTCCACCGCGTAGTAGTGGATGTTGTTGTCCAGCTCGATCATCGGTGCCTCGAAGGTGGTGGGGCGCGCCCAGGCGAACCCCATCCCCTCATCGCAGGAGACGTCCACGATCAGGCTCCCGGGCCGGAACTTCGGCAGATCGCTCTCGCGCAGGTAGAGCAGCGGGGCGTTGGGATCCTGCAGGGTGCAGTTGACCACCACGTCGCTCTCGGCGAGGAACGGGGCCAGGGGCACCACCCCGTCGTCGGTGATGACCTCGCTGAGGTACGGGCCCTCCTCGTGACCGAACTGGACGATGTCCACCGAGTGGATCGGGGAGCCGACCGCCGCGACCGCACGATTGGTCAGCACCCGCACCTGGGAGATGCCGTGGGCGCTCAGCGCCGTGATCGCGCCCCGCGCCGTGGCGCCGAAGCCGATCACCGTGGCGGTGAGACGCCGTCCGTAGTTCCCCGTCGTGCCCCGCAGCTGCAGGGCGTGCAGCACCGAGCAGTAGCCCGCCAGCTCGTTGTTCGCGTGGAACACGTGCAGCGTGAAGGAGCCGTCGGGGCCCCAGTGGTTCATCGCCTCGAACGCGATCAGCGTGAGGCGCTTGTCGATCGCCAGCTGCGTGATCTCACGGTCCTGCACGCAGTGCGGCCAGCCCCAGAGGATCTGTCCCTCGCGCATGGCGCGCACGTCCTCATGCTGCGGCTTCGGCAGCACCAGCACGTCGGCCGCGGCGAACACCTCGGCGCGGGTGCCGACGCGACCCACCAGCGCAGCGATCTCTGCGTCGGACATCCCGAAGGGGAGTCCGTATCCCTCCTCGACCAGAATGCGGCGCCGCAGATGGTCGGGAATGCGGTTCAGATGCGCGGGATGCACCGGCACCCGGCGCTCGTCCGGCTTGCGCGAGGCCCCGATCAGTCCGAGGGTGAGCGGGGCATCGGTGACCGATCCGCCATGGCCATTCTGGGAAGGCTGCACGTGTGTCCGTTTCCGGGCGCCTGATGGCCCCCTGGTTCACGACGATAGAGCATGGCTCCTCGGCTGCTTCGAGCAGGGGGTCTCGCGCGGTCAGGCATCGCAGTTGTCCGGTCCGACCTGCGCAGGTGCCGTCAGGGGCACGCTGTCGCACGGTGCTGCAGGTCCGTCTCGGATCCGGGAGTCGTCGTGGTGTGACGTGGTGGACACCCGTCAGGACGTTCGGTAGAGTGCAGCCGGCATCAAATAGACAACGTTGTCAACTAGTCCGTCACGACGACGTCGTCCACGGCACCTGAACGCTGCGACGCCATCCTGGCTGCTCCCGATGGAGGGAACCGACTCATGCTCCACACCACAGCTCCGCCTCGCGCCCTGCGCCTCCTGTGCGCTGGCGCCGCTGCCACCTTGATCCTCGGACTGGGCGCGGCGCCCAGCTTCGCCGAGGAGACGATCGGCTCCGAGCCGAACCGTCCGGGCTACCACTACACGCCCGAGCGGAACTGGATGAACGACCCCAACGGGATGGTGTTCCACGACGGTCTCTACCACCTGTATTACCAGTACAACCCCGAGGGGAGCGTCTGGGGGAATATGTCGTGGGGGCATGCGACCAGCCCCGATCTCATGACCTGGACCGAGCAGCCCCTCGCGATCGGGCAGAGCTTCGATGATGACGGGAACAGCATCGAGGACATCTTCTCGGGGTCCGTGGTGGTGGATCACGGCAACACCAGCGGGCTCGGCACGGGCGACGAGGACCCGCTGATCGCGCTGTACACCAGTGCATATACGGGCAGCCATCCTGAGCATGCCGGGAAGCAGGCGCAGTCTCTCGCGTTCTCCACGGATGGAGGGTTCACCTGGGAGAAGTACGAGGGGAATCCCGTCGCTGATCGCGACTCGGGCAACTTCCGCGACCCGAAGGTGTTCTGGTACGAGGGGGCGACCCCGGCAGAGTCCCACTGGGTCATGGTGGCGGTCGAGGCGACCGACTACCAGGTCGTCGTCTACACGTCGGATGATCTCCTGAACTGGGAGTTCGCCTCCGACTTCGGGCCCGCCAATGCGGTCGGCGGCATCTGGGAGTGCCCGGACCTCTTCGAGCTCCCGGTGGACGGGAACCCCGAGGAGACCCGCTGGGTCATGATCGTGAACCTCAACCCCGGCTCCGTCGCCGGGGGCAGCGGCGGCCAGTACTTCGTGGGCGACTTCGATGGCACCACCTTCACTGCAGAGAACATCGTGGATGACATCCCTGCCCCGGACGGCGAGGTCCTCTGGGACTTCGAGAACGGGGACTTCTCCGGATGGGACGTTGCGAACGAAGAGGGTCAGGCCGAGAGCGGCCCCTTCGGGAGTGCGCCAGCACAGGGGCCCGTCAGCGGCCAGCAGTCCGTGAACGGTGTCGAGGGGGGAGGCTTCGTCAACTCGTTCCACGGCGGCGACGGGCCGGTCGGCGCGATGGAATCCGAGCCGTTCACCATCGAGCGCGAACATCTCGGCTTCCTCGTCGGCGGAGGGAACAATCCGCATCGGGAGGGCACTCGGCCTGATAACGACCCGCCGGCGGGCACCGCGCTCTGGAACGGCTTCGAGGAGGCCGACGGCGCAGTCACCCTCGCGGACATGGGCTGGACCGGCAGCGGCGACCTCGCCGCCACAGGCAGCCCGTCCACCGCGGGCGGCGAGTACGCCCTCGGCGACAAGCGCATCAACACCTGGGAGGGCGGCCCCAAGGGCGACGACAACCTCGGGACGCTGACCTCTCCCGAATTCACGATCGACGGTGACTACCTGAACATGCTGGTGGGCGGGGGAGCGCGTACGGAGGCGTCCGACGAGACCCTCGAGGTGCAGCTCATGGTCGACGGCGAGGTGGTGCGGAGTCAGACCGGGCCCGAGGATGGCGCGCTGAACTGGCGCCACTGGGACCTCTCCGAGCTGCAGGGCCGCACCGCTCAGCTGCGCGTGGTCGACGAGGCCACGGGAGGCTGGGGCCACCTGACCCTCGACCACGTCGTCATGGGCGACGAGGCCGCACTGCCCCGGGGTGACGAGACCACGGTGAACCTCGTCGTCGACGGCGAGGTGGTCCGCACCGCCACCGGTTCCGACAGCGAGAACCTGGACTGGCACAACTGGGAGGTGGGTGAGTTCGAGGGCCAGCAGGCCTCGCTCCGCATCGTCGACAACAGCAGCGGCGGGTGGGGGCACATCCTCGTCGATCACTTCGTCGCCACGGACGCGCCGATCGCCTCCTCGTTGGAGAACTATCAGTGGATGGACTGGGGCAGCGACTACTACGCGACCGTCTCCTACTCCGATGCCCCTGACGGCAAGCGAATCACTCAGGGCTGGATGAACAACTGGCTCTACGCCGGTGACGTCCCGGTCTCTCCCTGGGTCTCGGCGATGACGCTGCCGCGTGAGGTGGGGCTGAGCCGCACCGACCACGGCATCGAGCTGGTTCATGCTCCGGTCCAGCAGGCCGAGGACTCGCTCGTGGAGGAATCGCGCCAGAGCGTCGCCGATGTCGCCGTGGCAGAGGGGGCCGCTCCGCTCAGCGCCGACGGCGAGACGATCAGCGGGGACATGCTCCGCATCGATCTGCGTCTCGATCCGGGATCGTCGGACCGTGCAGGGATCGTGGTGCGCGCCTCCGACGGGTTCACGGCCGATCCGTCCACCAGCGCTGACGGTGCGCAGGGAACCCTGGTGGGCTACGACGCCGAGCGCGGCAAGGCGTTCGTGGACCGGTCCCGCTCGGGCGAGGTCGACTTCCACGAGTCGTTCCCCGGCCAGGTGGAGGCGCCGGTCGTGCCGGAGGAGGATGGCACGGTCTCCTTCAGCATCTGGGTGGACCGTTCTTCCGTCGAGGTGTTCGCGCAGGACGGCACCAGGACGCTGACCGAGCTGATCTTCCCCGACACCGACTCGCAGCAGGTGCTCGCCTTCGCCGAGGGCGGGGACGCGAGGATCGTCGACGCGACGGTGACCCCTGTGGAGCAGACCATGTTCGCAGGAGGATCGACGGAACCGACGGAACCGACGGAACCGACGGAACCGACGGAACCGACGGAACCGGCCGAGCCGACGGAACCGGCCGAGCCGACGGAACCGGCCGAGCCGACGGAACCGGCCGAGCCGACGGAACCGGCCGAGCCGACGGAGCCGACAGATCCAGCAGATCCGGCTGAGCCGACGGATTCGGCCGCCCCGGCGGTGCCGTCCGATGGTCCCGGCGCCGGAGACCCGTCCCAGGGCGGTGCTCCGGCGAGCTCCGAGCCCCCTCGGGCCGGCGGGAGCCTGGCCATGACGGGCATCAACGCCCTCACGGGAGCGGCGGCCGCACTCGCACTGGTCATCGCCGGAGCGTCGGCAGTCGTCATCTCCCGCTCCCGGCGGCGCGGACTCTGAGGTGACTGCCGCGCCTCGGGACTGCACAGCGGTCCCGGGGCGCGGCCTACACGTCGGCCCTGACCTGCGGGCGCGCACGAGTTATCTGATCGTGATCTGCGCGTGACCGAAGAGTCGGAGTGCGGCCCTACACTGACAACGTTGTCTTCCCGGTGTGAGGGCAGCCGCGTCCCAGCATCATCGGGACGGCAACGCCACCGCACGGTGGCACTCAATGAGGAGTCGGAGGTAGAGATGGTCGATCCGCACGCAGTTCTCGAGATGCGGAACATCACCAAGCTGTTCCCGGGGGTCCGCGCGCTCGACGACGTCACGATGACCGTCCGCCGCGGCGACATCCACGCGATCTGCGGGGAGAACGGCGCCGGGAAGTCGACGCTCATGAAGGTGCTGTCCGGCGTGTACTCCCACGGCACCTACGGCGGGCAGATCGTGTTCGAGGGCGAGGAGATGGCGTTCAAGGACATCAAGTCCTCGGAGAGCGCCGGCATCGTCATCATCCACCAGGAGCTCGCCCTCATCCCCGAGCTCTCCGTCACCGAGAACATCTTCCTCGGCAACGAGATCGTCGACGGTGGTCTCATCGACCGGCGCGAAGCCCGGCGCCGCTGCCGCGACCTGCTCGCTCGCGTGGGCCTCGACGTCGACCCGGACATGGCGGTGAAGTACCTGGGCGTGGGCCAGCAGCAGCTGGTCGAGATCGCGAAAGCGCTGTCGAAGAACGTCAAGCTGCTGATCCTGGATGAGCCCACGTCCGCGCTGAACGAGGACGACTCGGAGAACCTGCTCCTGCTGATGAAGGGTCTCAAGGGCCGCGGGATCACGTCGATCATGATCTCCCACAAGCTCAACGAGATCGCCGCCGTCTCCGATGCGGTCACCGTGATCCGCGACGGCCGCACGGTCGAGACCTACGCGGTCGAGGCGGGCCATGTCGACGAGGACCGCATCATCCGCGCGATGGTGGGCCGCTCGCTCGACAACCGCTACCCCGAGCACGAGCCGAACACCGGCGGTGAGACGATCATCGAGGTGAAGGGCTGGACCGTGGAGCATCCGAACGTGCCCGGCAAGCTCGTGTGCGATGACGAGAGCTTCGTCGCGCGCCGCGGAGAGATCGTGGGCTTCGCCGGACTCATGGGAGCCGGCCGCACCGAGCTCGCACGCTCGCTGTTCGGTCGCTCCTACGGCATCCACCGCTCCGGTCAGCTGTTCCTCCACGGCGAGCCCGTCGTGCTGAACACCGTGCGGGACGCGATCCGTCACCGCCTCGCCTATGTCTCCGAGGACCGCAAGCTGCTCGGCCTGAACCTCCTGGACAACATCAAGCAGACCATCGTCTCCGCGAACCTGCCGGCCGTCGTGCGGCGCGGGCTGATCGACGGGTCGAAGGAGCGCGCAGTCGCCGAGCGGTACCGCAAGTCGCTGCGCATCAAGACCCCCGGCATCGACGTCGGCGTCGCGACCCTCTCGGGAGGCAACCAGCAGAAGGTCGTCCTGGCCAAATGGCTGTTCCCCGAACCCGAGGTGCTGATCCTGGACGAACCGACCCGTGGGATCGACGTGGGAGCGAAGTTCGAGATCTACAAACTCATCCAGGAGCTCGCTGATCAGGGCAAGGCGGTCATCGTCATCTCCTCCGAGCTGCCCGAGATCCTGGGGATCTGCGACCGGATCTACACGATCTGCGAAGGGCGCATCACCGGTGAGGTGCCCCGCTCCGAGGCCGATCAGGAAACGCTCATGCGCATGATGACCACCACCGTCGGCTCCGCCGCCTGACCGACGCAGTAACGAGAGAGCACACTCATGAATGCTGTGAAGCAGATTTTCGGGACGGATTTCCGTCAGTTCACGATGGTCTTCGCCCTTGTGGCACTACTCCTCGGGTTCCACATCGCCTCCGGCGGCAACATGCTGACGCCGGGGAACATGCAGAACCTCATCGCCGGCAACGCCTACGTGCTGATCCTCGCGATCGGCATGGTCATGGTCATCGTCATCGGCCACATCGACCTGTCCGTCGGCTCCGTCGCCGGCTTCGTCGGGATGTGCGTGGCGCTGTCCGCCCGCGACCTCAGCTTCCCTTGGTGGGCGGCGCTGCTCACCGGCCTGGTGGTGGGCGTCGCGATCGGCGCCTGGCACGGCTTCTGGCTCGCGAAGATCGGCATCCCCGGATTCATCACGACCCTCGCCGGGATGATGATCTTCCGCGGCGGCGTGATCTGGCTCAGCGGCTCCGTCAGCGTTCCCGTGCCGCCGGAGCTGAACGTGCTCGGCGCGGGCTACCTGCCCGAGTGGGGCCCGGCCTTCACTAACCTCAACAACTCGACGCTGCTGCTCGGCATCCTCGCGATCGCCTTCTACGCCTGGAGCCAGATCAGCACGCACCGCCAGCGCGTCGCCGATGGCGAGACCGGACTGAACTTCACCGCGGTGATCATCCGCCTGGTGCTGGTCGGCGCTGTCCTCGGCTACGTCACGTACCTGTTCGGCAGCGGCCGTCCCGGCACGTCCTTCCCGGTGCCCGGCCTGATCCTCGTCTTCCTCGTGATCATCTACCACGTCATCACGCAGCGCACCACGTTCGGTCGTCACATCTACGCGGTCGGCGGCAACAAGCAGGCCGCCGCGCTCTCGGGCGTGAGCGTCGCCAAGGTGCACTTCTTCGTCATGATGAACATGTCGTTCCTCGCGGCGCTCGCGGGCATCCTCTTCGTCGCCCGTGCGACCTCCGCCGGACCCACCGACGGCAACATGTGGGAGCTCGACGCGATCGCGGCCGTGTTCATCGGCGGGGCCGCGGTCTCCGGCGGGATCGGCACCGTGGCGGCGACCATGATCGGCGGGCTCGTCATGGCCACCTTGAACTCGGGACTGTTCCTGATGGGCGTGGGCCAGGACAAGACGCAGGTGATCAAGGGCCTCGTGCTCCTCGCCGCCGTCGCGTTCGACGTCTACAACAAGCAGCAGGGCCGCCCCTCGATCACCGGCCGGCTCTTCGGCGACCGGAAGACGTCGGAGAGCACCACCGACTCGACGCAGATCGCGCCGACCGCGCCGACCGCGCCGGGAACTGCCAAGAACTGACCCTTCGGCACCCGGGCACGCTCCAGCACCCGGGCACGCTCCCACAGTCGGGATCCTGCCCGCGGCGCCCGCCACTGAACCCACCTGACCCACTCAACCCACCCTGGAGCCCGATGGCGGGCCTCCACATCACCTGAGGAGAAATCATGAAGAGAAGGACTTTCACGCTCGGCGGCGCAGCCGCGGCTGGTGCACTGCTCCTGGCAGCCTGCGGCGAGGGCCGCAGCGGCGGCGAGGCGGCAGGCGGGGAAGAGGCCGGCAGCGGCTTCGCCGCCGACGCCACCGTCGGTGTGTCCCTGCCGTGGCTCGGGACGCAGAACTGGGCCGAGGCCCAGGCCATGTTCGAGGAGCAGCTCAAGAGCGCCGGCTTCACCCCGCTGATCCAGGCGGCGGACAACAAGGTGCCGCAGCAGCAGCAGCAGATCGAGGCGATGGTCCAGCAGGGCGCGAAGGCGATCGTCGTCGGCCCCATCGACGGCACCCAGCTGGGCAGCGCGCTGAAGGCGGCGAAGGATGCCGGCGTGCGGATCATCGGCTACGACCGTCTGATCGAGAACACCGACGCCGTTGACGGTGTGGTGCAGTTCGGCAGCATCCGCACCGGTGAGCTGCAGGGCCAGTCCCTCCTCGACGGCCTCGCCGAGCGCAAGGGCGAAGGCCCGTACAACATCGAGCTGTTCGGCGGCGGTCCCGCCGATCCGAATGCCCCGAACTTCTTCGAGGGCGCGATGTCGGTCCTCCAGCCGAAGATCGACGACGGCACGCTCGTGGTCGTCTCCGGGCAGACGGACTTCCAGCAGGTCGCGACCCAGGACTGGGACAACGGCAAGGCCCAGTCCCGCATGGACTCGCTGCTCGCCGCGAACTACTCGGACAAGCCCGTGGACGGCGTGCTCTCCCCGAACGACGGCATCGCCCGCGCGATCATCACCTCGTGCAAGGGTGCCGGCCAGGACATCCCGGTGGTCGACGGCCTCGACGCTGAGACTGAGTCCATCAAGTCGATCTGGGCCGGCGAGCAGTACTCGACCGTGCACAAGCCGACGAAGGACCTCGTGGCCAAGACCGTCGAGATCATCACCGCTTTCCAGAAGGGTGAGGAGGCTCCGGCGACCGAGGAGTCGGAGAACAACGGCGTGATCGACGTGCCGATCTATGCACTGGATCCGATCGTCGTCACCGAGGCGAACGCGGAGGAGATCTTCGCAGACGATCCCGACCGTCTCGCGCTCCTCGAAGGCTGAGACAGGACACGCTGGTGGCCCCGGGGCTCGTCGCCTCGGGGCCACCACCCCGTGCTGCGGTTCGGAAGAGACGGCATGACGAAGTAGCGCGCCACCATGAAGGACGTCGCGGCACGTGCCGGGGTGGGCTTCAAGACCGTCTCCCGGGTGGTCAACGACGAAGCCGGGGTCTCCGACCAGACGGCGGCGAAGGTCCGCAGAGCCGCCGCTGAACTGAACTACCGGCGCGATATGGCTGCCGGGAACCTCCGCCGTGCCGCGGGGCGCACCGACAGCATCGGGCTCCTCGTCGCGAGCGTCGACAACGAGTTCGATGCGAAGCTGCACCGCGCCGTCGAGGACGCCGCCCAGGAGCGCCGCGTCAGCGTGTTCTCCTCGAGCACCGACGAGGACGCCGATCGTGAGCGCCAGCGCGCCGTCACGCTCCTGGCACGGAGGGTCGACGGGCTCGTGCTCATGCCCTCGAGCGGCGACCTCTCCTACCTGCAGCACGAGCTCGACCTCGGCACACCGGTGATCGCCGTGGACCGCCCGCCGAAGGGCATCTCCATCGACACGCTCATGGTCGACAACGAGATCGGAGCCCGCGATTCCGTCACGCACCTGATCGAGCACGGGCACCGGCGGGTCGTGGTCCTGGCGCATCTGGCGACCCTGGTGACGTCCGCGCAGCGGATCGCCGGTGCGCGCAGCGCCTGGGCCGACGCTGGCCTCCCTGCGGACTCCCTGCAGGTGGTCGACGGGATATCCACCGCTGAGGACACAGCCCGCATCCTGGATGCCCTGCTGGAGGGGGATGACCCGCCGACTGCGGTGTTCGCCGCGCGCAACGCGATCGCTGTCGGCGTGGTGCGGGCGCTCCAGCGCCGCGGCCAGCAGCACGAGATCGCACTGATCGGCTTCGACGACTTCGGGCACGCGGATCTGCTGGACCCTGCGGTGACTGTCGTCCGCCAGGATCCGGCTCGGCTCGGTGAGCTTGCGACGGAGCGGCTGTTCGCACGCCTGGACGACCACTCCCTCCCAGTGGAGCAGCTGGTCGTCAAGACCCGCCTGATCCGGCGACGATCCTGCGGATGCGCTGAGCATGGGGGCGCGACTACGGCCTGAGCCGGATCAGGATCAGTTCGAGCGCGGAACGCGCAGCCTGCGCAGATCCACCTTGTCGCCCACGAACGGGACGTGCTCCTGCGCCAGCAGCGAAGGAGCCGTGCCGCCGTGACACGCGGCGGGGGTTCCGTCGGCGCGGACGACTCTCCACCAGGGGATCTCCCCGGAGATGCGGGCGACGATCTGTCCCACCTGGCGGGGGTGCAGGCCGGTCTCCACGGCGATGTCCCCGTAGGTCATCACGCGTCCGGGCGGGATCTCGGCCGCAGTCGCACGGACCGCATCCTCGGGACTCTGCATGGCGTCGTCCTTCCAGGGCGGATTCAGCGGACGAGGCAGCACCAGGACTGCCCTGCCCCGCACGATAGTCGGCCGCAGTGACGGGCCTCGCCTGGCCCCAAAGATCGACGACGCATTCGAGGCGTTCAGCAAGGCGGTCTTCGAGGAAGGCGCCCTCCCGGGGAAGACGAAACAGCTCATCGCGGTGGCCGTCGCCCACGAGCCTATGCGCACTCCACGCTCGCCCTGGACGCGTTGGCCGGGCACGAGCACCCGGAGTGATCTGGACTCCGGGTATCGGAGATGAGCGGAGGGAGGCGGCTGGAGGTGCCTGAGCCCAGACCCCGTGGGGTGTTCGCGGGCCTCGCGACCCTGGATGTCATCCATCGGGTGGACTCGCAGCCCGGCCCATCACCGAGGAGCTTGCGGGCGTCGGCGTGGTGGTCAGCGACATCGGCCCGGAGCTGCGCGAGAAGCCCGGTGCCCACGCCGGCGGCGCGGCGGAGGCCATCCTGCGAGGTGACGTCGAGGATCTGCTCGACAAGCCCACGCTGGTCACCCGCATGGCCCCGATCCCGGCCGGGTCGAAGGAGCAGGGCCAGCTGTGACCGGGAGAGCGTGCGGGCGCGGCGACCCCGTTGGCTTGCGATCCGATCAGACCCCGCCACGCGTCGACATCCGGCTCTAGGGTGGCCCTCGGAGGGACCGCCTTGACCCGTCGGTGACGCGATGCCGGCGTCGACGGGAAGTGGTGCGACCCCGTGCCGGAAACGACCAGGGGGAGGACGTCGACGATGGCGACGATCAAGGTGAAGTCGGGGATGTTCGGGAAGACCCTGGGCGAGGCGCTGCACCTCGCGAAGCCGGGGGACAAGATCCAGCTCGCCCCGGGGGAGTACGTGATCGAGACGATCCCGATCTACCACCTGACCTTCCAGGGCGTCGGCAGCGACCCGTCGGAGGTGGTGCTCCAGACCCGTGTCGATGTCACCGGGAACGCGGCGTTCCGCGACCTCACCCTGCGCGCGCCGCACTTCTCGAACGCCGTGCACATGCCGAAGCCGGGTGCGCGGGCCACGCTCGATCGCTGCATCATCGTCGGCGATCCGGCCGGCAAGTACCCGGCGCTCTACTGCAAGAGCGGCCTGCTCAGCCTGCGAGAGCGCGAGGTGCGCGGCGCTCCCGGAGCGCAGACCATCACCCTGCAGACGGGGTCCACGTTCACGGCGGAGCAGTCCACGCTCGGGCACGTCTGGGCCACCGCCAGCACTGCGACGCTCTCCCACACGGCGGCCAGCTCGATCATCGCGTCGAGCCGCTCCCGGATCGATGCGGACGTTCTCAAGGTGGCGCCCGGGCCGGGCAAGCGCTCCCTGGTGCTCGAGGGCGAGACGGTGTGCCGGATCGGCAGGCTCGACGCACCTCGTGGGGAGTGGGAGGCGCTGTGCGAGGAGAGCTCGCTGGAGATCGGCGAGGCGATCCTGCCGGCAGGGGAGGAGTACCTCGTCATCGCCAAGGGCGCCGGGCTCGTGCGCAGCGACAGCCCCTCGGTGCGGATCCATGACCCCGATGCCCCTCCCGTCCCCAAGGAGGTCCACTGGCCGCTTTCGGCCGCCCGAGCCTTCATGCGGGAGATCCAGCCGAAGGTCAAGGCCGGCGACACGATCGTGCTCGATCCGGGCGAGTACTACCTCGACGATGTCGGCGCCATGCTGTCGATCCGCATGCATCTGCGCGGCAGCGGCTCCGACCGGACGGTGCTGCACGGCTGCCTCGCCACCTACGAGGATGCCGAGGCCTCGATCTCCGGCCTCACGCTGCGGGCCCGTGCGACCTCGAACGCGGTCCAGGCCGCGCAGGGGAGCACCCTCACCCTCGAGGATGTCCTCCTCGAACCCTCCGACGGGACCGAACTGGCTGCCGTCTACCTGGGCAGGGGTGCCTCCGCCACGTTCACCGGCTGCACCGTGGCGGCGGCGTCCGATCAGCAGCGCGGGGTGGTCGACGTCGACGGCGCGGATCTCGTGGCCGATGACAGCGCGCTCGGTTGGTTGCGCGTCGTCGGCGGTGGCACCGCGCGGCTCACGAACTGCGATGCCCTGATGGTCCTGGCCGGCAGCGGTGCGGATGTCACCGGCGACGTGACGCTCCACGACAACGAGGACGAGAAGCGCCAGGTGGTCGCGCTCGGCGGCGCCACCGTCCATCTGGGGAGGGTCGATGCCGAGTTCGAGCAGCTCGAGATGTACTCCAGCGCCGCCGAGCTGCGCATCGACGAGCTCCGCACACCGCCGGGAGCGAGCACCTATGTGGTGCGCGAGGACGGCGGGGAGGCCACGGTCACCGGCCGCGGTGTCGAATACCTCGATGACGAACCCGCCGCCGCGGCCCCGCAGGGCAGCGTCACCACGGCCGCGCCCCAGGCCGCGGCCTCCGTCGAGACGGCGGAGGCCGCCGCGGGGGAGGGGGCGCTCGAACCTGCCGGGCCGGCACCCGCCTCCGTCGGCGCGGGGGACCCCGTCCCGGCCGACGCCGACAGCGGCGAGACCGACGCGGCGCCGCCGGACGCGCTCGCCGAGATCCTGGCACTCACCGGCCTGGAGACGGTGAAGGAGCAGATTCAGGGCTTCACCCAGATGGTCCGGTTCAACCAGATCCGGGCGCAGAGCGGACTGCGCACCACGGGGATGAGCATGCACTCCCTGTTCCTGGGCAATCCGGGGACCGGGAAGACCACCGTCGCCCGCTTGCTGGGCCGGGTGCTGCACGAGTCAGGGGCGATCAGCTCCGACACTTTCGTGGAGGTGGGGCGGCGTGACCTGGTCAGCGACCGGATCGGCGCCTCGGCGAAGAAGACGGTGGACGTGCTCGAATCCGCCCGCGGCGGCGTGCTGTTCATCGACGAGGCCTACTCGCTGTACCAGGAGAAGAACAACGAGTTCGCCCAGGAGGCGGTCGATGCGCTGATCACCTTCATGGAGAACAATCGCGACGGCGTGGTGGTGATTTTCGCCGGATATGCGGATCGGATGCAGGACTTCCTGCGGATGAACCCCGGCCTGCAGTCCCGTGTCCCCAACCGGTTCGACTTCGAGGACTACTCGCCGCGGCAGATCGCGGAGATCGGGTACCGCGACCTGCTCTCCAACGACTACGTGGTCGATGAGGAGCGTTACCGCCGCACCGTCACCGCGCTCTACGGGCGCAGCACCGATCGCAGCAACGGTCGCTGGGTGCGGAACCTCAACGAGAGCCTGGTCAAGGAGATGGTGCGCCGCGTGATGGCCGCGCCGAGCTCCGCGGTGGAGGACCTCACTCACATCCGCGACGAGGACCTCGCCGCGATCGGTGGCGGCAGCAGCGAGCACAAGGAGCGCACCGTGGAGGCGCTGCTGGAGGAGCTCGACCAGATGGTGGGCCTCGCCCCGGTGAAGACCTGGGTGCGCAGCCTCGTCAACCGGGTCGCGCTGGACCGGCAGCGCCTCGAGCTCGACGGCGACACCCAGCGGCCCAGCTACCACATGGTGTTCTCCGGCAACCCGGGCACCGGCAAGACGACGGTCGCCCGGCTCATCGCGCAGCTGTTCCACAACCTCGGGGTCCTCTCCACCCCGCAAGTCAAGGTGGTGGAGCGCAGCAGCCTGGTGGGCTCGTGGATCGGGCACACCGAGCAGCGCACCGCCGCCGCCGTGGACGAGGCGATGGGCGGGGTGCTGTTCGTGGACGAGGCGTACCAGCTCACCGTCGAGGCCACACCGAACGACTTCGGCAAGCTCGCCGTCGAGACCCTCATGACCCGGCTGGAGAGCGACCGCGACCGATTCGTGGCGATCTTCGCCGGATACACCGAGCCGATGGACGAGTTCCTCGCCGCGAACCCGGGACTGCGCTCACGCATCCCGCTGGTCATCGAGTTCCCCGACTTCTCCCCGCAGGAGGTGGCGCGCATCGTCTCGGCGACCCTCGCCCCGCGCTGGGAGTTCGACGGCGATCTGCTCGAGGAGGCCGCGGCCGAGGCGTACCAAAACCTTCCCGAGCACGATCGCTCCAACGGCCGCTGGGCCCGGAACTTCGCCGAGAGGATCGAGGCGCTGCACAGCGACCACGTCGCCGCGCGCGGCCTGACAGGGGAGGCGGTGCGGCGGATCGATCCCGAGGTGATCCGGACGGCTGCGGGGCGGGGGCAGTAGTCACCGCGGTCCACTGAGCTTCACGGGTGCCAAAGTGGAGGGATTCGGTCGATCTACGACGAGCACCCACAGGCGCTCGCCCGGGCCGAATGCCGAGATCGCGCGGACGGCGATGGGGCTGTTCCTGCAGCAGGGGTTCGAGAACACCACGATCGATCAGATCGTTGCCGCCGCAGGCATCTCGAGACGCTCCTTCTTCCGGTACTTCGGGACGAAGGAAGATGTGGTTCTGGGGGACCTCGCCGGGGAAGGCGCGAAGGTGCAGGAGGCACTCGAGGCGGTCCCTCTGGACGTGCCGCCCTGGGAGGCGATCGAGGAGGCTTTCTGGCGGGTCGCCGAGCAGGCTCCGGGCGATGAGGCCATGAGGAAGGAAGCGGAGATGCTGTACGGGACGCCGTCGCTCCGTGCCCGCAGCATCGAGAAGCACCTCCAGTGGCAGGAGCTCATGGTGCCGAACATCCAGCGCCGGCTCGAGGCGGGCGGCGGCGACGCACGGCCGCCCGCTGCTGACGCCATCGTCGCCAGTGCCATCGCCTGTCTCGACGTCGCGGGGCAGGCGTGGATCCGGGAGCCCGGGAGCGATCTGCGCGAGCTCTACCGTCGGGCCGCGCGAGCAGCGGCGTAGGACCCGCCCGGCGGCGCCGGCAGCAGGGCGGGCCCGCCGAGAGCCGACGGCGGGCCCCGACGCGCAGACGCCGCCCCCGGTCAGGCGCGACCGCCGAGCCCCACCACGTGCTCGGGAAGTCGCTCGTTGCTGCCGTACATGAAATGATTCGCCATGTTCTCGGAGAACCGGCTGGCCGCCGGGGTGCGGCCCACGGCCTCGGCGACCTCGCGGATGTGGATCGGGGCCGCACCGCAGCACACGCCCAGGTAGTTCACGCCGAGTGCGTAGGCCTCCTCGGCGAAGGCCCGGATCTCGTAGCGATTGGCGAGCAGGGGATCCAGGGCCGTGGGGAAGGTGCGCCCGTGCGGGGAGGGCACGGTCGCCGCGACGTCCGAGAGGTTGAAGAACGTCGGCTCCGCCTCCGTCGTCCGGTAGGGGATCGGCAGCGCGCCCACGTGACAGGAGACCGCCTCGCGGATCTGCCGCAGCCACGGCATCAGGGTCGCCGGGCCCCGGAAGCAGTTCAGCCCGACGACGTCGGCCCCGCCCTGCTCCAGGCGTTGGGCGGTCTCGACGATCCCTGCCCCGTCGGCCATCTCCTGGAACGCCATCGGCGCGAGCGTGAGCACCACGGGCAGTCCGGAGGCCTTCGCCACCTCGAGAGCCGCGAGCGCCTCGCCGGCGTAGTAGAAGGTCTCGCCGATGATGAGGTCCGCGCCCTCCTCGACGGCCCAGCCGACCATCTCCTCGAACATGCCGCGCACCTCGGACTGCCGGGCGGGGTCCGCCGGGTCCCAGATGTTCGAGTTCGAGATGTTGCCGGCCATCAGGTTCCCGGGCACCGCGTCGGCGACCTCACGGGCGATGCGCAGCGCGGAGCGGTTCAGCGGCTCCAGCAGCTCCTCCTTGCCGATCACTCGCATCTTCTCGCGGTGGCCGTTGTAGGTGAACGCCTCGACGATGTCGGAGCCGGCGCGCTGGAAGTCCACGTGCAGGGACCGCAGGGCCTCCGGATGCTCGAGGGCTACCTCGGGGACGAATTCTCCGGCGGTCAGGTAGCCGCGGCGCTCGAGCTCGAACAGGAAGCCCTCCGCACAGATGACGGGGCCGGCGTCGAGGCGCTCGGTGAGGATGTTCTGGGACATGGTCGGTGCTCGGCTCTCGGAAGATGGGCGGACGGTCGAACGGGAATCTACCGAGTCGCCGGAGCCGCCGACCGGAATGTGGCGCGGAATGAACGCGGGTGATGGCGTGCCGGGGGCCGGGGGATTCCCGATCGGAGTGCCCATCCCCTCCTGCTCACGTCGTCCACGGCTCTGCCTCGACCCGCACGGGGGCCGGCTCGGCGGCGTCGATCGCCAGGGAGATGGCCTGATCCTGACAGGCCTCCGCCAGCGGGTACGGACCCGGCCCGGCGTCGGCCCCGGCGGTGACGCGCCGGGCCCAGCTGCCGCTCTCGGCGACGATCTGCGCCACGGCGATCTCGTCGTCGGAGAAGCGCGCCCCCCGAAGAGGCTGCGGAACAGCACCTGTCCGTCGAGGCTCACGGACGTCGTGTCCGCGCCCTCGAGGTTCAACCCTCGCCCCGTCGCCGCACGGTGCAGTCGCGAGGTGACCACGGTCCTGGGATCTGCCATGCGCACGAGCGTCCCGTCCCGCAGCTCCCCGTGGGTGCCGCGCACGGTCAGGTGATCCGTACGCAGCGGATTCCACCACTGGTTGTCGGTGAAGTCGTAGAGACCGGTGCCGATGCCGTCCAGGTCGATCGTCGCCAGGGTGGTCGTCCTCTCCACCGGCTCGACGCTTCCCGTCCAGCCCTCGGGGGTGAGCGGATCCAGCACTCGCGCCCGTCGGCGGTGCGTGCGCACCGTCGCCGGCGCGGTCCCCGCGCCCAGCAGGCCGCGGATCATCGAGAACGTCCATCACGCCGTGGCACTGGACCCGCTCACCGCAGCGCTGCTCACCCTCGAAGACGCGCGGGCGATGACGGATGAGCTGCTCGCGGCGCATGCGGAGCGGCTGCCGGAGCGACTCCAGCAGCACTGATCCACCCCCGTCGTCCGTCGCTCAAAGGAGAGTGAATTCGTGAGACCCCCGCAGATCGGACGCCGCCAGATCCTGGCGGTCGCCGGTATCTCGGTGAGCGGTGCCCTGGCCGCATGCAGCGGCCAGGACACCGGCACCCAGCACCTTCGGCTCTCGTCGTAGAACATCCCCACCGACCTCGAGTCGTACCAGGCGATCGCCGATCGCTTCGTCGGGCAAGGGCCTGCTGTACACGGCGTTCCTCATCACCATCATGATCCCCATCCAGGTCACCCTGGTGCCCTCGTTCCTGGTGGTGGCGCGGCTGGGGCTCGTGGACTCGCCCTGGGCGGTCATCCTGCCCACGGCCTTCGACGTGGTGGGCATCTTCATCGCCCGCCAGTTCATGCTCGCCGTGCCCAACGCCCTCGTCGAGGCCGCCCGCGTGGACGGCGCCGGAGAGTTCCGGGCCTTCTTCTCCGTGGTGCTGCCCACCTGCGGGCCGTTCATCGGGGTGCTCGTGATCCTCGCGTTCATGGCGCGGTGGAACGACTTCCTGTGGCCGATGGTGGTGCTGCAGGGCAACGAGAGCCTCACCGTCCCGGTGGCGCTGTCCACGCTCACGAACAACCCGGCCTTCGCCTCCCCGTGGGGCGCCGTGATGGCAGTCGCGACCGTGACGGTGCTGCCGATCCTGGTGGTGTTCCTGGCGTTCCAGCGGCAGTTCGTGCAGGGGATCTCGAGCACCGGGATCAAGTGAGGCGCAGGGCGATCAGCCCAGCACGAGCTCCCTCCGCGCAGTCTCCAGCACCGCGTCCGTGAGCGCCTCGAGCAGGGCCGACGGCGTCTTCGCCACCTGCCAGAACAGCGCAGAGGTGACCGGCTCCGCGCCGAGCGCGATCAGCTCGCCGCTCGCGAGCAGGGGCTCGGCCTGCATGGTCAGCAGCATCCCCCAGCCGAGCCCGGCGACGACCGCATCGGCAAGCTCGTGGGTGGAGGGCACCAGATGGCGCGGGGCGAGCGCAGGATCCACGCCCTGCCTGCGCAGCCACGTGGCCTGTAGGTCATCGGTCGCGTCGTAGTCGATCCGCGGAGCCCGGGCGAGGACGTCCGGGCCGACGGGACCACTCGCGCTCCCGGCCCAGCGCTCCCGCCACTCGGGGGAGGCGACCGCGACGTAAACGATGCTGCCCAGCGGCAGGGAGCGATATCCGGGCGGGGCCGACGGCGCTGAGGTCACGGCCGCGAGGGCAGCCCCAGTGGTGAGCAGGCGCGCGGTCTCGTCCTGATCCTCGCGCTGCAGCTCCAGCTGTGCGTCATGCTCCCGGGCGAACATCGCAAGCGCCGGCACGAACCAGGTGGCGAGCGAGTCGGAGTTCACCGCGATCCCGATCCGGGGATGCTCGCCCTGCGCCTCGAGCCCGAGCGCCGCCCGCGCCTCCTGCTCGAGGAGCGCCTGGCCGCGGGCGAAACGCACCACGACTTCGCCGGGAGGAGTGAGCCGCACCGGCTTCGCCCGCACCAGCAGGCGCTGGCCCAGCTGCTGCTCGAGCAGCTTCAACCGCTGGCTCACCGCCGACGGGGTCATGTGCTGGCGTCGGGCCGCGGCCTCGAGCGTGCCCTCCTCGGCGACGAGGCGAAGCGTCTCCGCGAGGGAGGGATCGATGCGCATGCCCCGATCGTAGATGAAGCACAGCTTCAGGTGGCGCAGGAATGCTCGCTGGTACTTCATGGCTGGTGGTTCTAACGTCGAGCAGGTGGCCCCTGCACTGCACGGCCTCCTCGCCGGCCTCACCCTCATCATCGCCATCGGCTCCCAGAACGTGTTCGTGCTCCGACAGGGCATCCGCCGCGAGCACGTGCTGCCCGTGGTCGCGGTGTGCATCGCCTCGGACGCCGTGCTGATCACGGCCGGTGCCGGCGGGCTCGGCGCCCTGGTGGGGGCCGTGCCCGAGGTGGTCGTCGCAGCGCGCTGGGCCGGCGTCGCCTTCCTCCTCGGCTACGCGGCGCTCGCCGCGCGCCGGGCGCTGCGCGGCGGTGAATCCTTGCAGGCCGACGGGGCAGGGCGCGGGAGCGGGCTCGGCGCCGTGGTCGCCACCGCGCTCGCGCTCACCTGGCTGAACCCGCACGTCTACCTCGACACCGTGCTGCTGCTCGGCTCCATCGCCTCCACCCACGGCGCACAGGCGTGGCTGTTCGCCCTGGGGGCGGTGGTTGGCAGCACGATCTGGTTCACGGCGCTGGGGTTTGGAGCTCGAGGGTTAGGGCGGGTGCTGTCGAGTGCAAGGTCCTGGCGGGTGCTCGACGGGGTGGTGGCCGTGACGATGGTGATGGTCGCCGGGATGCTGGCGCTCGGATGATCTCCTGGCTGCCATCGCTGTCGCGTTTCCTGCCGGGCTGATCTGACACCGTGCCTCGCGATCGGCTGCGCCGCTCGTGCGCCGGGCTCGAAGCTACTCGAAGAAATTTAGAGTAGTTGCGATTAGATTCGAGCTGACGCCGATGGCGACCCCACTCCTCATCGGAGTGACCATGTAGCACGTGGGTCGCGAGGCGCCTTGCCTTCCCAGCGGACCACACCGCTCGCGCGCATCTCTTCGAGCAGCGCGCGCGCCCAGGGGCGGGAGTGTCCGGTTGCCGCGACGATGTCCAGGGGTTTGGTGGGATCTGCAAGCCCGGGGAAGCGGCCGGGACTCTCGATCTCGATGTGCGAGGGGAAGATGCTCGCGCGGATGTGGCCCCCTGCCATCGAGTAGTTGCGGTGCACGACGGCATTGACCAGGCCCTCCAGCCAGGCATCCTTCGGAACGAGGGGCTGATCGGTGAACCGTCCACGGGGGCCGAGGATCCGGAGTTCGATGACGTTCGCCCCGTTGACCTGCGAAACGGCCAAGAGCCCGGCGCACGCCACGGCCGGAGTGAGGAGCACGAATGCGAGGCGGCGACGTGATGATGGCGTGCGTGAGCCGGGCGGAGGGTGGCATCACCGTCGAGGTGTGACCTGGTGAGTCGCCAGCGGCTCACTCCTGGAGATCGCTCTTCCGCTTCTCGTAGTCGAGCATCATCCGGTGGGGGAGGGGGCGATTCTGTGCAGCCATCTCGATCGATTCCCGCACGGTCCGGAGTCCCATGTTCCCGCGTGCGTCGAGGTTGAGATCGGGGCGTTCGAAGAAGGCTTCATAGAGCGGCTCGGCCTCATCGTCCTCGAGCATGTAGTTGTCGAACAGGATGGCGAGCGGGGCACCGCGCTTCGAATCGATCCGATTGATCGGCGCTCCTCCGGCAAGGAGGCGGCGCAGCAGCTGAGCATCTTGCTCCGGCTCGAACTCATCGTTCGTGAGGAGGACGTGCAGGACCGTCACGCCGCTGTGGGTAACGATGCCCGGATCTGCGCCGTCATCGAGGAGCCTGTTCGTGATCGCGACACGAGCGTCAAGGTCGGGGTTCACGAGGGCGCCGAAGAGGACCGTGTCCCCGGCCGCTTCCGAGCGGTACGTAGGAGTCGTCGCCGGATCGTAGGCGGCGAGGAACTCCTGCTCGTCGGCCTCTTCTGCCAGGAAGATGGGGTTTGCCATGAGTCTCCCTCGTCGTGGAATGTCCGTGCACCCTAGCTGGTGCGGGGCGTGACGGCGCGGGCGTGGACGGGGAACCATCTCCGCTCCGGTTGTCACACCCGTGGAGTATCAATGGTGCTGACCCTCGACTCCACGGAGCTGATCACCATGGCACTCTCCCTCATTCCCTGGGACGTCCGCGAGGAGCACCGGGGCCGGCACATGTTCCGGATGCTCGAGCGCGAGAGCCTGCGCCGCGATGGGCTCCCGTGCGGTACCCAGGAGGATCTTGACCAGCTCCAGCAGTGGAAGAGCGGCCTCGCGGGCCTGGGCCCCGGCGTCGTCGTCGACTATGTGCCCGAGCATCCGCAGGGGTTCGTCCTCGTCTTTGCCAGGGAGAGCGAGGATCTGATCAGGATGCCCAAGGGGTAGCCGGCCGGGAGACTACGCTGGCTGCAGCCCATGACGGTCCGGGGCGCTCCTCGCGTCGGACCCCACCGCAGCGAGGGAGCAGTCGGATATGCATGCACGGCGAACGCACGGAGGATCGGAAGCACTCGAGGCCTTCACCGAGATCATGGGACGCAAGCACGTCCTCACCTCGGCGCGCGCCACCGCCCCGTACGCCACGGGCGACCGCTTCGGAGCGGGAGAGGTGCTCGCCGTGCTGCGCCCGGGCTCGCTGGTGGACATGTGGCGGGCCCTGCAGGTGTGCGTGGACCACGACCTGATCGTCATCACCCAGGCCGCCAACACCGGGCTCACCGGCGGCTCCGGGCCCGGCGACCAGGACTACGACCGCGACATCGTCATCCTCTCCACCCTGCGGATCGACCAGATCCATCTGCTCCACGACGCCCGTGAGGCGATCTGCCTGCCCGGCTCCACGCTCTTCGCACTCGAGGAGACGCTCGCCCAGCACGGCCGCGAGCCGCACTCGGTGATCGGCTCGACCTCGATCGGGGCGACCGTGGTGGGCGGCATCGCCAACAATTCCGGCGGCACCCAGATCCGCAAGGGTCCGGCGTACACCGAGCAGGCGATCTTCGCGCGGGTCGACGAGCACGGGAAGATCCAGCTGGTGAACCACCTGGGCATCGACCTCGGCTCCGACCCCACGCACATCCTGGACCGGCTGCAGCGAGGCGAGTGGGAGGCCGCCGACGTCACCCCGCCGCCGCCTGACTCGACCGGCACCGCCTATGCCGATCATGTGCGCCAGCTCGCCGGCACCCCGGCCCGCTTCAACGCCGACCCGACCTTCCTCCATGAGGCCTCGGGCTGCGCCGGGAAGTTGATGGTGTTCGCGGTGCGCACCCGCACGTTCCCGCTCGAGAAGGACAAGGCGACCTTCTATATCGGCACCGACCGTCCGGCGGACCTCGAGGGTCTGCGCCGCACCTTCCTCGCCGCGGACGCCCCTCTGCCGTTCTCCGGGGAGTACATGAGCGCGCACGCCTTCGACCTGGCCGTGACATATGGGAAGGACACGTACGTCTCCCTCAAGCACGCCGGCTCCCGAACCCTGGTGCGCATGTTCGCCCTGAAGGGCTGGGCGAACGGGGTCTTCTCGAAGGTGCCGGGTCTGGGGCCGTCGGTGGCCGACGCGATCTCCCAGAAGCTGTTCGCCCTGGTGCCGGAGAAGATCCCGCCGCGCCTGGTCGAGCACCGGAACCGGTACGCCCATCATCTGCTGCTGGTGGTCAGCGGCAACCAGCGGGCGGCGACCGCGCAGCTGCTTGAGGGGTTCTTCGCCGCGCCCGAGCACGAGGGCGCGTTCTTCGAGTGCGACGCCGAGGAGGCCCAGAGCGCCACGCTGATCCGCTTCGGCGTGGCCAGCGCCGCCAGCCGCTTCTTCGTCATGCACCGCAGCGAGGCCTCGGCGATGGTCACTTTCGACGTCGCGCTGCGCCGGGACGACGAGGACTGGCTCGAGGTGCTGCCCCCACAGATCGCCGACCAGCTGCTGGAGAGCGTCTACTTCGGGCACTTCTTCTGCCACGTGCTGCACCAGGACCACGTGGCCAAGAAGGGCGTGGACCCGGTGGCGCTGAAGAAGGAGATGACGGCGCTGCTCGTGGACCGCGGCGCCGCCGTGCCCGCCGAGCACAACTTCGGCCGTATCTACCCCGCCCCGGATCCGATGGTCGAGCACTTCCGCCGGCTGGATCCGCTGAACATGTTCAACGCGGGGGTGGGTAAGACGTCGGCGAAGAAGGGATGGGCGTGAGTGGGACCTGATCCGGATGCGTCCCGCAGGAGCGCATGAGGGTCAGCTCTTCTTCTCGCCCGTGGACCAGAAGTAGACCAGCCCCGTCCCGTTCAGCAGTCGGTCGCCGATGGCGCGCTCCTGATAGATCACCGGGTTGTGGGAGGCCAGGGTGCGGGCGTTGCGCCAGTGGCGGTCCAGCGCCCGTGCGGTCGAGGTCGCGGACGCCCCACCCACCTCGAACATCTCCGCGGTCACCGCGAGCACGTCGGGCACGGCGGTGAGCTGGGCCTGGATGGTGCGCAGCTCCGCCGCGTCGATCAGGTGAGCACGCTCTTCGTCGGTCGCCGACTGCGCTGTCGCGAGGAGCTGGGCCGCGGCCAGCACCGTCGCCTCCGCCGTCGCCGCTCGCGCAGAGATCCGGCCCACCACCTGCTGGATCAGCGGATCTTCCGCGGCAGTCGCGCCGCTGCCCTGGGAGTAGACCCGGGTGCGGGTGCGCACGAACTCGACCGCGTCCCGCACTGCCGCACGCCCCACCCCCACCAGGGAGGACAGCAGCACCAGCTGCAGGAACGCGGTCTGCGGCGTCGGCGCTCCGTCCCCGCCCTCGAGACGCTCGCGCACATGGCTGGCCGGCACCGCGACATCCTCGAACAGCGAGGAGCCGCTGCCGGTGAGGGTCTGACCGAAACCATCCCAGTCATCGCGCAGCGTGACGCCGGGGGAGTCTGCCCGCACTGTCACTCGGGCACGGCCGCCGGATCCGGTGCGGGCCGAGACGTTGATCCAGTCCGCGAACAGCGACCCGGTCGAGTAGTGCTTCTCGCCGGAGAGGCGGTAGCCGTCCTCGTCGGCGGTGACCGTGGTGACCAGGTCGCCGACTGTCGCGCTGGTGCGTTCGTGGCTGGCATTGCCGAACACGGCACCGCCGGCGACGAGACGGAACCAGTGCGCAGCGTCCTCTCTCGCAGCGTCTTCTCCGTCTGTGTCCTCTCCCTCCTCACCGAGCAGCAGGCCGTTGACGAAGGCGAAGTGGGCGCGCAGCAGCTGCGGCAGATTCGAATCGGCCTCGCCCAGATCGATCAGTAGCCGGAAGAACGTCTCGATCCCCACGCCGTCGTCGATGACTTCTCAATGACTGACAGGGTCTTGTGAAGCGGGACTGCCGCACGGGCAGGTCAAACTGTCACCTGACGGTGCGGCAGTCCCCCGCCCCCGGCACCGCCACCCGCGAGCTCCCGAGCGCGAGGACCGCAGCGTCGGAGACCACCGCCCGGGCGCCCTGGCGGTTCCGCCGCCGAGCTTCCCTCCCATGGACCGCTGGTCACGATTCGATCTCGGCGGCACTCCGGCATGGGCATGAAATGAGTGTTGCGGTGGAGTGGGGGAACGCGACGGGGACGTTTCATAGCCGCCCTGTCCTGATCCAGAAGGTGGTCCCGCGGTGAGCCGTCCCTCGCATTCCGGTCTGCGCGTCCTGCACATCTCCCCGGCACCCCTCGCCCTGCATCGCCCCGTCCTCCGGGCGCTCGCGATCCTGCCGCACACCGTGCACTACGCCGGGGCGTCGCAGCCCGAGCTGCAGCGCGCCCCTGAATGCGACGTCGCGGTGTTCGACGCGACCGCGGATCTCACCTGGGCCCCGCACATGGTGACCCGACTCGAGGCGGCCGGGCTCACCCTGCCGCTCGTCCTGATCATGGCCGAGAGCGGCCTGGCCGCCGCGCATCAGGACTGGGGAGCCGCTGACTATCTGCTCCCCGCCTCCGGACCGGCCGAGGTCGACGCCCGGCTGCGCCTCGCCCTCCGCTTCGCGCCCGCCCCCGAGGTCGGACCCGAGCTGATCACCGTGGGCGGCCTGGTGATCGACGAGACGAGCTATACCGCCACCCTGGACGAGCAGCCGCTCGAGCTGACCTTCAAGGAGTTCGAGCTGCTGAAGTACCTGGTCCAGCACCCGGGACGGGTGTTCTCCCGAGCCCAGCTGCTGCAGGAGGTGTGGGGATACGACTACTTCGGCGGGACCCGCACGGTGGACGTGCACGTGCGTCGCCTCCGCGCGAAGCTCGGCACCGGCATCGATTCCGCGATCCACACGGTCCGCAACGTCGGCTACCGCTTCGACCTGGCGGTCTCCGAGCTGCAGAGCGCCTGAGGCCCCCGTGTCACAGTCCGAGACCCGCCCCCGCCCCTCGCCCGACGAGCGCGAGCTCCCGGACACCACGGCCGTGCTGCTTGCCGCCGGTGAGGGGCGCCGTCTGGGCCGCGGTCCCAAGGCGATGCTGCAGAAGGACGGCGAGCCGCTGGTCGCCGTGCAGACGCGGCGCCTGCTCGCGGGCGGCTGCCGGGACGTGGTGGTGGTCGTCGGCGCCTACGGCGATCAGGTCGGCGCGGTGGCGCGCGAGGCGGGCGCGGTGGTGGTCGACAGCCCGCTGTGGCGGCTCGGCATTTCCGTCTCGCTGCGCGCCGGGGTGGCCGCCGCCCGTGCCCCGCATCTGCTGATCGCATTGGTGGATCAGGTGGGGCTCGACGCCGAGCTGGTGCGTCGGCTGCTCCGGGCGCATCGGCCGGGACGCGCGACCGCAGCGGCGTATCCCGGTCCGGACGGCAGACTCCTGCGCCGCCATCCTGTGCTGATGGACGCGGCCGACGCCCGGGAAGCCGCCGCTCAGGCCCACGGGGACCGTGGCGCGCGCGACTGGCTGCGCGCTCACGCAGGGCGCGTGGACCTCGTGGACTGCCGCGACCTGGACGACGGCAGCGATCTCGACACCGCTGTGGATCTCGCCCGGCTGGGGCTGCGCGCGGCCCGCTGACACAGGCCGGCCCTGCGCCCGACCCCGATCTCAGACCCGACCCCGCCGGTGCCCGATCAGCGCGGTGACCGCGCAGATCAGACCGGCCAGCACCAGGCCCGCCCCGACATGCACCCGCAATAGCAGTGCCCCGACGGTCGCGCCGACCAGCATCAGCGCCACCGCGAGCAGGCGCCGCGCCCACAGGGGCCCGGAGCCTCCGGCCAGGCGGGAGTCCATCGCCAGGCCCGTGATCGTGGAGGTGATGACCACGGTGGTCACGTCCTTCACCGCGATCGCCCGGGCGGTCGCGGCCTGCGCCCCCATCGCCAGGCCCAGCGCCCCGGTCACCCCCAGCAGCACCGGGTGCGGGGCATCTGCCCACAGCATCAGCAGGATCCCGAGGCAGATCACCAGCGTCCCGACGCCGCAGAGCAGGCCGGTGCACATCGCGGACCAGGCCCCGGTGAGGCCGCCGAGGGCGAGGCCGGCCAGGACCGCGCCCAGCACGAAGCCGACCAGGGCCAGCGCGGGCCCGGTCACTGGGAGGTCGTCCGCCCCGGTCAGCGCCATGCCGAGGATCACCACGTTGCCGGTCATGTTCGCGGTGAACACCCGGTCCAGCCCCAGGAAGCCGACGGCATCGACGATGCCGGTGGCGAAGGTGAGGGTGAGCATCAGGCGCAGGTGGGTTCGCTGCGGATCGCGCGCCGGGGGTCCGACGGGGGTTCCGTCGGCGGGTGCGGCCTCCGGGGCGGCGGCGAGGTCGGGGGAGGAGGTGTCCGTCATGGCTCGGACGCTATGCATCGTGCGAAACCCCGACGGCACAGCCGTGTAACAGGCGCGTAAAACCCCGCCGCTAGCGTGGGCGGCGACCTGAGGAGGAGCATGACCACCGAGATCCTGCGACCGGACGGCGCCCCCGGGGACGGCCCGGGGCCCGGAGCCGTCCATCTCCCCGTGGAGGAGGCGACGACCGTCTGGGGCCGACTGCCCTGCGCCGCGGACTCCCCGGTGCTGCGCCTCGATCCCGGCGACGAGGTGGTCGTGGACACCCTCAGCCACGAGGGGATCCTCGAGGACCAGGGCCGCGACCCGCTCGCCTTCTTCGCCGCCCACGGCGTCGACCCCGAACAGGTGCTGCCCGACGCGATCGCGATCGCCGCCGGACACGGCCGCCGCGATCCCGGACGCGACGGCCCGCATGTGGTCACCGGACCGATCCACGTCGCCGGAGCCCGCCCCGGCGACCTGCTGCGGATCACGATCCTCGAGCACACCCCGCGTGTCCCCTACGGCGTGGTCTCCAACCGCCATGGCCGCGGCGCCCTGCCCGGGGAGTATCCGCGCGGCGAGGGCACGGTGAGCGTCTTCGCCGGCGTCGAGGACGGACCCGACGGCCTGCTCGGGACCATGGCGCCGCGCGCCGGGGCCGAGCGCAGCATCCGGTTCCCACTGCATCCGTTCCTGGGGATCATGGGCGTGGCCGTTCCCGGCACGCAGCGCCCGCACTCGGTGCCGCCGGGCGCGCACGGCGGCAACATCGACCTGAACCTGCTGACTGCCGGCTCGGCCCTCTACCTGCCGGTGCAGGTCGAGGGGGCGCTCGCCTACCTCGGCGACCCCCACTTCGCGCAGGGCGACGGGGAGGTGGCGCTGACCGCGATGGAGGCCAGCCTCCGCAGCCGGCTACAGCTGGACGTGATCGCCCGCGAGGAGGCCGTCGCACAGTTCGGCGAGATCGCCGGGCCCCTCGCGGAGACCGCCGAGCACCTGGTCCCCACCGGCATGGACGAGGACCTCGACCGCGCCGTCCAGGACTGCGTGCGCCACGCGATCGCGCTGCTCCAGGCCCGCTGGGGCCTGGATCCGGAGCACGCCTACGCCTATCTCAGCGCCGCCACCGACTTCGACATCTCCCAGGTGGTGGACGTCGTCAAGGGCGTGCACGCCCGTATCCGCACGGCCGACTTCGCGGAGGTCCGTCGATGAGCATTCCGTCCACCCCACCCGCACCTCCACCCGCACCCGTCCCCGCGCCCTCGGCCGACGGACCTGTCGCCCACGGACCCGAGATCCCGGGCCTGCTCGAGGCGTTCTGGGCCTACGAGACCGCACTCATGGCCGACGATCTCCCCATGCTCGACACGCTGTTCGCGCCCGGTCCCGACACCCTGCGCGGGGACGCCGCCGGGCTGCTGCGCGGCCACGACGCGATCAGCGCCTTCCGCGGCGGGCGCGGCGGGGCGCCGGCGAGGCGGATCGTCGCGCTCGAGGTGCGCGCCCTCGGCGCGGAGCGCGCCGCCGTGGTGGCGACCACCGAGCTGCTGCGCGGAGGCCGCGGCCAGCAGACCCAGGTGTGGCGGCGGGGCGAGGACGGCTGGAAAGTCGCCGTTGCCCACGTGGCCGTCGCCGCCCCCGCCCTGGACCGCCGCATCTGGCGGGTGGTCGGCGATCCGCTGCTCCCCTCCTCGCGCCCGCCCGGCGAGGGACCGGGGTCGCTCGACGGGGAGAGCATCGCCGTCAAGGACGTGATCGCCGTCGAGGGACAGCGGCTCGGCGGCGGAAGCCCCGCCCTGCTCGACCGGGCCCGCCCCGCGCCGCGCCATGCCGCCGCCCTGCAGACCCTGCTGGCGGCCGGTGCGGAGGTGCGCGGAATCGCCGCCACCGACGAGCTCGCCTACAGCCTCGCCGGGACGAACCATCACTACGGCACGCCTCCGAACCCTCGTGCCCCGCACCGGATCAGCGGCGGTTCCTCCTCCGGCCCCGCCTCCGCGGTGTCGCTCGGCCACGCGAGCATCGGCCTCGGCACGGACACCGGCGGCTCGATCCGGGTCCCCGCCGCCTTCCAGGGGCTGTGGGGGCTGCGTCCCACCTATGGCGCCGTCTCCCGGGAGGGCGTGCTCCCGCTCGCGCCGAGCTTCGACACCGTCGGCCTGCTCACCCGCGATCCGGCGCTGCTCGCCCGTGCCGCGACCGTCCTCCTGCCGGAGCCGGCATCGGTGCTCGAGGATCCGGTGCTGCGCCCCGTCCCGGGCCTCGAGCATCTGTTGGACGGCGAGGTCGCCGGAACCCTGGACAGCACGCTGCGCCGCTGGTCCGCCGCGGCGCGCCTCGAGGCCGCCGCACCGCTCGCGCCGGAGGAGCTGGAGAGCTGGGCCGAGGCGTTCCGGGTGCTCCAGGCGCGGGAGGCCTGGGCCGCCCACGGCGGGTGGGTGCGCGCCCACCGCGAGGCGCTCGCCCCCGACGTCGGTGCCCGCTTCGACGCCGCCGCCTCGCTCACTCCCGCCGACGAGGAGGCCGCCCGCGCGGTGCGCACCCGCGCCGTCGACGCGATCAGCGCGCGGCTCGCTGACGGGGTGCTGGTGGTGCCGGCGGCGTCGTCCGTCGCCCCGCTGCTGCACGAGGCCGCGGCGGGCTCGCCTGTGCTCGAGGGGCACCGCGCCCGCACCCTCCGCCTGACCTGCCTCGCGGGTCTCGCCGGGCTGCCCGCCGTCGCCGTCCCGCTGTCCACCGCGCCGACTCCCGGTGGACCGGCCCTCCCCACCGCCCTCACCCTGGTCGGCCCGCCCGGCAGCGACCTCGCCCTGATCCGCCTCGCCGCCCGCCTCGAAGGAGGATTCGCATGACACCGCGCACCGCCCTGGACCGTCTGAACAGCGCCCCGCCTGCGGGGCTCGCCGAGCAGCTGCGCGCCTGCGCCCCGATCGAGAGCTGGGTGAGGCATCTGATCGCCGCCCGCCCGTACCCCGGCCGGGAGTCGCTGCTCGCCGAGGCGTCCGCCCGCGCCCGCGCCTGGAGCACCGAGGACGTTCTCGGCGCGCTCTCCCATCACCCGCGGATCGGGGAGCGGGCCGCGGGACTGAGCGCCGCCGAGTCGGCGCACTCCTCCGCCGAGCAGGCCGGGGTCGAGGACCCGGACGCGTGGGTCCTCGCCAATGCCCGCTACGAGCGACGCTTCGGCACCGTGTTCCTGATCCGCGCCGCGGGCCGTAGCCAGGCCGAGATGCTCGCCGAGCTCGAGCGCCGCCTCGGTCAGGACGACGAGGCGGAGCGGGCCGAACGGGCCGAGCAGCTCCGCCAGATCGCGCTGCTCCGCCTCGAGGCCCTGATCGCGGACTGACCCCGGCCCGAAACACCCGTGAAACGTCTGTTGCATTGACTGGGGTGCGCCCCAGGAACGTCCCCAGAACGGATCCCACCCATGAGCACCGCCCCGATCGATCCGCCGCATCGGCTCCTGATGGGTCCCGGCCCGATCAGCGCCGATCCGCGCGTGCTGCGCGCGATGTCCGCCGCGCTGGTGGGCCAGTTCGACCCCGCGATGACCGCCTGGATGACCGAGACCCAGACCCTCTACCGCGAGGTGTTCCGCACCGCGAACGAGGCGACCCTGCTGGTGGACGGCACCTCCCGGGCCGGCACCGAGGCGGTCATGGTCTCCCTGCTCGAGCCCGGGGATCGGGTGCTGGTCCCGGTGTTCGGCCGCTTCGGCCACCTGCTGGTGGAGATCGCCGAGCGCTGCGGCGCCGCAGTGAGCACCGTGGAGGCCGAGTGGGGTCAGGTGGTCCCCGTCTCCCGGATCGAGGAGGCCGTGGCGCGGGAGCGTCCGAAGCTGCTCGCGGTTGTCCAGGGCGACACCTCCACCACCATGAACCAGCCCCTCGAGGAGCTCGGCGCGATCGCCGCGCGACACGGCGCCCTGCTGTACACCGACGCGACCGCGTCCCTCGGCGGCAACGAGCTGGCGGTGGACGCGTGGGGTATCGATGCCGCCACCGCCGGACTGCAGAAGTGCCTGGCCGGCCCGTCGGGCAGCTCCCCGCTGACCCTGTCCGCTCGGGCGCGGGAGGTCATCGCCGCACGGCGGCACGTCGAGGCCGGGATCGCCGACGGCAGCCCCGGCCGCGGCCGACGCATCGCCTCGAACTACTTCGACCTCTCGATGATCCTGGACTACTGGGGCGAGCAGCGGCTGAACCACCACACCGAGGCGACCAGCATGCTGTATGCCGCGCGCGAGTGCGCCCGGCTGCTGGTCGCGGACGGGATGGAGGCGTCCGTCGCCCGCCACCGTCTCCACGGGGGAGCGATGGCCGCCGGCGTGCGGGGCCTGGGGCTGGAGCTGTTCGGGGACCAGACCCACCGGATGCACAACGTGCTGGCCGTGAGGATCCCCGACGGGATCGACGGGGACGCTGCCCGTGCCGCGATGCTCGAGGACTACGGGATCGAGATCGGCACCAGCTTCGGGCCGCTGCACGGGACGGTGTGGCGCATCGGCACCATGGGCTACAACGCCCGCCGGGACGCCGTGCTGCTCACCCTCGCCGCGCTCGAGCAGGTGCTCCGCCGCGGCGGCGTGAGCGTGCGGGGCGGCGGAGGCGTCGGCGCGGCCCTCGAGCACTACGACGGAGCGACCCCTGAGAGCGCGGGAGGTGCGCGATGAGCGCCGACGCCCTCGAGGCAGCCCGCCGCATCATGGCCGACTGCGACCGGATCGCCGCCATCTCCGCGCGCGAGGACGGCATCGAGCGCACCTACCTCACCCCCGAGCACGCCCGCCACAACACGGTGGCCGCCGAACTGATGACCGCCGCCGGGATGCGCACCTGGCAGGACGCCGCCGGGAACCAGCGCGGGCGGCTCGAGGGCTCCCGGGAAGGACTGCCCGCCCTGGTGCTCGCCTCCCATCTGGACACGGTGCCGGACGCCGGGCGGTACGACGGGATCCTCGGGGTGCTGCTCGCCGTCGAGACCGTCGCCCGGCTGCGGGAGCGGGCCGCGGAGCTGCCCTTCGCCCTCGAGGTCGTCGCCTTCGCCGACGAGGAGGGCACCCGCTTCGGCGTCACCCTGCTGGGCAGCCGCGCGCTGGCCGGCATCTGGGAGCCCGAGTGGTTCGACCTGCCCGACGCGGACGGCGTGACCATGGCCGAGGCCTTCGCCTCCTTCGGCCTGGACCCCGCCCGGATCGACGAGGCGGCGCTGCGCCGCGAGGACCTCGCCGGCTACCTCGAGGTGCACATCGAGCAGGGCCCCTTCCTCGAGGCGGCGGACCGGCCCCTCGGCGTGGTCACCTCGATCGCGGGCGCCCGCCGTTTCGCCCTCACCATCCACGGGGAGGCCCGGCATGCCGGCGGCACCCCCTACGAGCGGCGCCGCGACGCGCTGATCGGCGCGAGCCGTGCGGTGCTCGACATCGAGCGGATCGCCCGGGAGCACGGAGCGATCGCGACCGTCGGCCGCCTCGAGGCGTTCCCCGGCGGGGTCAACGTGGTGCCCGGACGGGTGGAGATGTCGCTGGACCTGCGCGCCGAGACGGACCGGCTGCGCGACGAGGTGCTCGAGCGGATCCTGGAGCGTGTGCGCGGCGCCTGCGCTGAGCGGCGGCTCACGCTGGACGTGGAGCAGATCCACGCGGCCCCGGCCGTGCGCTGCGCACCCCGTCTGATGGATGCGGTGCGTGCGGGGATCCGTGCGACGGGCGATGATGAGCCGATGGAGCTGTTCTCCCGCGCCGGTCACGATGCGATGGCGATGGCCGCCGTCACCGACATCGGCATGCTGTTCGTCCGCTGCGCCGATGGCGTCAGCCACCACCCCGACGAGTCCGTCACCGTCGAGGACGTGGCCGTCGCCCTGCAGGCCTTCGAGGCGGCCGTCCTGCACACCGCGGGCGCGGCATGAGCGGTGCCCGCATCGACGCGCGGATCGACGGCAGGTATGCCGAGCTCACGCCCCAGGAGCGGCGGGTCTGCGACTTCCTGCTCGAGCACCTCGGCGACCTGGCCGTGTTCAGCGCCGCGGACATCAGCCGCGAGACCGGGGTGTCCAAGGCGACGGTGAGTCGGCTGTTCCGCAAGCTGGACTTCGCGGACTTCCGCGAGGTCAAGGAGCACACCCGGGCCATGCGCAGCGCCGGCACGCCGCTCGCGGCGCCCACCCGGACCGGCGTGCCGGGACTGGGGCCCGGTCTGGAGGCGCATCTGCGCGCGGAGCGGGAGAATCACGACCGTCTGCTCAGCGTGCTCTCCGCCGGGGGGCTCGAGCAGGCCACCGCCCTGCTGAGCAGGGCGCGGCGGATCCTCGTCATCGGCCTGCGCAACAGCTATCCGGTCGCCCTGCATCTGCACCAGCAGCTGATCCAGGCGCGGGAGGACGTGCGGGTGGCGCCGCGGCCGGGCCAGGCGCTGGGGGAGGAGCTGGTCGGCATCGGCGCGAACGACCTGGTGGTACTGGTCGGCTTCCGACGACGTCCCGCCACGTTCCCCGACCTCGCCTCGGCGATCTCCGACGGACCGGCCTCGTGCCTGCTGATCGGCGACGGCACCGCCCGCCCCTACGCCGCCGGGGCCGACTGCTGGCTCGAGTGCCCGATCGACTCCGACGGCGCCTTCGACTCCTACTCGACCGCGATGGCGCTGGTGTCGGTGCTGTCGAACGGCGTGCTGAACCGGCTGGGGCCGGAGGGGGCCCGCCGCATCAGCCGGATCACCGCCGCCTATGACGCCCTCGGGGAGCTCGAGGGCAGCTGAGCCGGAGCGGCAGGCGGCCGCTCCCCGCGCGCACGGGAACGGGGGGCGGACCCTGCGGTCCGCCCCCGTCGGCTCCCCCATGTCAGTTCAGGTCGGGGTTCTCCGCGTAGACCTCCTCGAGCAGGGTGGTGTCGAAGCAGTCCTCGACGGTGAGCTCGTACCCGGCTCCCGCGAGTGCCTCCACGTTCTGCTGCATCAGCTCGGCCGACATGGTCAGCAGCCCGTTGGCGGTGGTCTCCTCGGTGCTGACCAGGTCGATCTGCTCCTCCGCCTGCCGGATCTCCTTCTCCAGGTCCAGGCCCAGATCCTGCCCGAACTCCTCGACCGCCAGCCGGGCGCCCTCCTCGGGCTCGGCGATGGCGTCCCTCCAGCCGCGGATGAGGGCGAGCAGCGCGGCCTTGAGCGCCTCGCGCCGGGTCTCGATGCTCTCCTGGGTGACCACCAGGCTCTCGGCCATGAACGGCAGGCCGTTGTCCGCCAGCGGCAGGTTCACCACGTCCTCGCCGGCGAGCTCCAGGGTCAGCGCCTCGTTGGTGAGGTAGCCGAAGAACCCGTCGACCTCGCCGTTCACGAGCGGCTGCGGGTCGTACTGCACCGGCACCTTCTCGAGCTGGGCCGCGTCGATCCCGTTGGCGGCGAGGAACCCGTCGAACAGGGTCTCGTTCACGCCGGTCTGCACGCCGATCTTCTTGCCGACGAGGTCCGCCGGGGTCGCGATCGGGGCCGCGTCGCCGAGGGAGATGATCGTGAAGGGGTTCTTCTGGTAGGTGGTGCCGATGATCTTCAGCGGCGCCTCCTCGTCCTGGATCAGCGGCGCCACGCCGAGCGGCGAGGTGGTGCCCATGATCGCCGAGCCCGAGAGGACCATCGTCTCGCTCGAGGTGCCGGACGGTCCGCCGGCGATGAGGTTCACCTCGGAGAACCCGGCCTCCTCGAAGTAGCCGCGGTCGATGGCCATGTACTCGCCGGCGAACTCCGCGTTCTTGATCCACGAGAGGTTGATGTCGAGCGTGCCGTAGTCGGCCGCGCCCTCCCCGCCGTCGGAGGAGCCGCCGGAGGCGGACTCGGCGTCGGCCCCGCCGCAGGCGGCCAGCGACAGGGCGCCGAGCGCGGCGAGGGACGTGCCGATCACGACGCGTCGGGTCGGGGCGGAGGCAGAGGTGCGAGGAATCTTCATGGCGTTCGCCTTCTTCTCAAGGGGTGCAGCGCCTCGGGGCAGTGGCGGCGAGTCCGACGCTAGGGATCGTGTGTTTCAGCGGGCGTCTGGGCCTGTTTCACGGTGGTTACATCTGCAGAGCAGACCCGCGAAACACATGTTTTACACGGGAGAAACGGTCCGGCCGCACTCGATTTCTAGCGTGGAGGAACCAGGGTGGGACCCGGCCGCGCAGCCTGTCGCAGGCGGCGCGCGGGACCCGCCGACCGCCGGAGGAAGGACGCCGTCATCAGCCACGTCACCACCCACGTGCTCGACACCGGCACCGGCCGGCCCGCTGTCGGCGTCGCCGTGACTCTCCTGGATGCTGGCGGCTCCGAGGTCGCGACCGGGGTCACCGACGCCGACGGGCGCGTGCGCGTCCTCGGCCCGATCGCGCTCGTGCCGGGCACCTACCGTCTCCGCTTCGCGACCGGCGCCTACTACGCCGAACGCCGCCAGGTCACGTTCTTCCCCGAGGTCGAGGTGGCCTTCTCCCTCGACGAGGGCCACGCCCATGTGCCGCTCCTGCTGAGCCCCTTCGCCCACTCCACCTACCGAGGCAGCTGACATGCTCGAGACCACCACCCCGCAGACCCCCGCCCCGTCGGCCACCCCCGCGGGCTCCGCGCCCGCCGGCTCCGCCCCCACCGCCGTGCTGGGCCGGAACCAGTACGGCAAGGCCGAGGTGCGGCTCGTCCACGTGGACCGCTCCACCCTGCGCCATGCGCTGACGGACCTGAACGTCACCTCGATGCTGCGCGGCGACTTCGAGGACTGCTACCGCACCGGCGACAACGCGCGGGTCATCGCCACCGACACGCAGAAGAACACCGTCTACGCCTTCGCGAAGCAGTACGGCGTCGCCGGTCCCGAGCGGTTCCTGCTGCGCCTGGCCGAGCACTTCATGGCCGAGGGCACGTGGCTGACCGGCGGGCGCTGGGAGGCCGAGCAGTTCGGCTGGGAGCGCATCACCGCCGCAGGTGAGGGGCACGACCACTCCTTCGTGCGCACCGGCCCCGAGGTCCGCACCGCCGCCGTCACCGTCCAGGACGGCGCCACCCACGTGATCGGCGGGATCAAGGACCTCGTGGTCCTGAAGTCGACCGGCAGCGAGTTCCACGGCTTCCCGCGGGACCGGTACACGACCCTGCCCGAGACCACCGACCGCATCCTCGCCACCGAGGTCACCGCCCGCTGGCGCTTCCGTGAGCCCGTCGCGGCCGACGGGACCTCCGGCGTCGACCCGGACGAGACCTTCGCGGCGGTGCGCGCGGTGCTGTTGGAGACCTTCGCGACCACGCACTCCCTGTCCCTGCAGCAGACCCTCTTCGCGATCGGCGAGGCCGTGCTCGCCGCCCGTCCGGAGCTGGCCGAGATCCGCATGGTCATGCCCAACAAGCACCACTACCTCGTGGACCTCAGCCCCTTCGAGCTCGGCAACGACAACGAGGTGTTCATCGCCGGGGACCGCCCCTACGGGCTCATGCAGGCCGCGGTCACCCGCCCCGGCGAGCCCGACCAGCCGGCCGCCTGGGAGTGGCTCGGCGGATTCTGCTGAGGCCCCGGACCATGCCAGGACCAGGGACGACGGCCGCGACGAAAGCCGGGACGAGCTCCGGCGAGCTGCACACCGTCCGCGCCCACGAGATGCTGCTCGGGGACCGGCTCGTCGCGGCCGAGCTCGACATCGAGGACGGCCGGATCACCGTGATCCGCCAGCTCCCGGACGGGGCACCGCGCCTGCCCGGCACCCTCGTCGTCCCCGACGGTCTGCAGGTGCTGCCCGGGAACGTGGACACCCACGTGCACATCAACGAGCCCGGTCGCACCGAATGGGAGGGTTTCGCGACCGCCACCCGCGCCGCCGCGCTCGGCGGGGTCACGACCCTCGTGGACATGCCGCTGAACTCCATCCCGCCCACGATCGACGTGGCATCGCTGCGTGTGAAGCAGGCCGCCGCCCGCGACGCACTCGCGGTGGACCTCGGGTTCTGGGGCGGGATCGTCCCCGGCAACACCGCCCAGCTGCGTCCGCTGTGGGAGGCGGGTGTGATGGGCTTCAAGTGCTTCCTGCTGCCGTCGGGGGTGGACGAGTTCCCGCCGGTCGACGCCGCCCAGCTGCGCGCGGCGATGCATGAGGTCGCCACCTTCGACGGGCTCGTGATCGTCCACGCCGAGGACGCCTCCACCATCGACGCCGCCCCGGCGGTGCCGTCCGCGAAGTACACCGACTTCGTCGCCTCCCGGCCTGAGTCCGCCGAGGTCACTGCGATCGCGGGGCTCATCGAGGCGGTGCGCGAGACCGGGGCCCGCACCCACCTGCTCCACCTCTCCAGCGCCCGCGCCCTGGACCTCATCCAGCAGGCCAAGGCGGAGGGTCTGCCGCTCACGGTCGAGACCTGCCCCCACTACCTGTGCTTCGCCGCGGAGGCCGTGCCGGATGCGTCGCCGGAGTACAAGTGCTGCCCGCCGATCCGCGACGCCGGCAACCGCGACGCCCTCTGGCAGGGCCTCGAGGCCGGGCTCATCGACATGATCGTCACCGACCACTCGCCGTCCTCCCCGGCGGAGAAGCACCGCGGCGCCCCCGACCTCCAGCAGGCCTGGGGCGGGATTTCCGGACTCCAGGCCGGATTCACCGCCGTCGCCGCCGAGGCCCGCACCCGCGGCATCGACATCGCCCAGGTGAGTCGCTGGATGGCGCGGGCGACCGCCGACCTCGTGGGCCTCGCCCACAAGGGCCGCCTCGAGGTGGGCGCCGACGCGGACCTGATCCTCTACGACCCGGCCCGCACCCAGACCCTGCGCGCGGACCGCTTCGTTCACCGTCACCCGCTCTCCGCCTACGACGGCCTCGCGCTCCAGGGCGCGGTGGTCGATGCGGTGCTGCGCGGGCAGATCCTCACGGCCGACGAGGACGCGTCCCCGCGCGGCCGGTTCCTCACGGGGCACGGGGCGACGGCGCCCGGCGCGGAGCAGGCGGGAGCGGGCGCATGAGCGACACCCTCGCCGCGCCGCTCCAGGGTGCCCTCGCCGCGGCCTGCACCCGCTGGCTCGAGGCCGGCAAGCCCCTCGCGCTCGCCACCATCGTCGCGACCGAGGGCTCCGCGCCCCGGCCGCTCGGCACCACGATGGTGATCGGGGAGGGCGGGCTGGTGCGCGGCTCCCTCTCCGGCGGCTGCGTCGAGTCAGACCTCATCGAGCAGGGCCTCGAGGTGCTCGCCACCGGCGTGCCCGAGCGCCGCACCTACGGCTACACCGACGCCGCCGCCTGGGAGGTGGGGCTCATGTGCGGCGGCAGCATCGACGTGCTCGTCCAGCCTCTCGCCGCCCCGGACCCCGCCGCTGGACTCGACGCGCTGCTGGACGGTGCACCGGGAGCGCTGCTGTGGAGCCTCGACGAACCGAGCCGACGCCTCGCCCTGCCCGTCCCGCGCGCCGACGACGCGGGGGAGTGGGAGGGCCCGCTCGCGGCACTGCTCGCCGGGGCCGACGGGCCCGGCGCCACCGGCGAGGCCGACGCGACCGGCGGGGCCAGCGAGCCCGTGCTCTTCGTCGACCCCGCGCTCGTGCGCCGCCTCGCCGCACAGCTCGCCGCCCGCACCGCCGCCGGCGAGACCGGCATCGTCTCCCTCCCCACCGACTGCGGTCTGCTCGCCGAGGGCATCCCGGCCCTGCCCGCACCCGACGCCCCCGAGCTGTTCCTCCTCGTGAGGCGCCCCGCCCCGCGCCTCATCGTCAGCGGCACCACCGACCTCGCCGCGGCCCTGCTCGCCCAGGGCCGCACCCTCGGCTACGACACCACCGTCGTCGACCCGCGCAGTACCTTCCTCACCCGCGAGCGGTTCCCCGCCGCGGACCGGATCGTCGTCGCCCGCCCCGACCGCTACCTCCGCGAGGAGGACGAGGCCGGGCGGCTGGACCACCGCACCGTCATCGCGTGCCTGGGTCATGATCCGAAGATCGACGACCCCCTGGTCGAGACCGCGCTCTCCCTCCCGGTCGCCTACGTCGGCGCGATGGGCTCCCGCCGCACCCACGACGAGCGGATCCGCCGCCTCCTCGAACGGGGCGTGACCATCGCCCAGCTCGAGGCCCTGCACTCGCCGATCGGCCTGGACCTCGGCGGCTCCACCCCCGCCGAGTTCGCGCTCTCCGTCATGGCGGAGGTCGTCGCCGAGCGCACCGGTCGCGCGGCCGCCCAGCCGCTGCGCACCACCACCGGCCCCCTGCACGGAAGCATCCCCGCATGACCACCACCCCGCAGACCTCCCGCCCCGCACCCCCGGCCGGAGCCCCCGTGATCGTCGACGGCACCCCGGCCGCGGCCCCGCCCCGCCCCGGCCAGTGCCTGCGCACCTACCTGCGCGACCTCGGCCGGCTCGGCGTGAAGAAGGGCTGCGACGGAGGCGACTGCGGCGCCTGCACCGTCCACCTGGACGGCAAGCCCGTGCACAGCTGCGTCGTCCCCGCCGTGCGCGCCGCCGGCTCCGCCGTCACCACCATCAACGGCCTCGCCGCGACCGCCCCCGCACCCACCGAGATCCCGGCAGATGCCGCAGCCCCGTCGGCCGATGCGACCCCGCCCGCCCCGGCGGGCCCTGCCACCCCGCCCGAGCACCCCGTCCAGTGCGCGTTCCGCAAGGCGCAGGGCTTCCAGTGCGGGTTCTGCACCCCCGGCATGATCATGACCGCCGCGGCGCTGACCGACGGGGACCGCGCCGACCTGCCCCGCTCCCTCAAGGGCAACCTCTGCCGCTGCACCGGCTACTCAGCGATCGAGGACGCGATCGCCGGCTGCGTCCACGTCGAGGAGGGGGCGGCCGCGGGTCGCAGCCTCGGCGCCCCCGCCGCCCGCCGCGTCGTCACCGGCACCGAGCCGTACACCCTCGACGTCGACCCCGCGACGCTGCCCGGGCTGCTGCACCTGAAGCTGCTGCGCTCCCCGCACGCCCACGCCCGGATCCGGGCGATCGACACCGCCTCCGCGCTCGCCGTCCCCGGCGTGCACAGCGTCCTCACCCACGAGGACGCCCCGGACGTCCTGTTCTCCACCGGCCAGCACGAGCACCTCGCCGACGACCCCCTGGACACCCGGGTGCTCGACGACACCGTCCGCTTCGTCGGGCAGCGCGTCGCGGCCGTGCTCGCCGACTCCGTCGCGGCGGCCGAGGCCGGGGTGCGGGCCCTGCAGGTCGACTACGAGCTCCTCGAGGCGAACACCGACCCCACCCGAGCCCGCACCGGTCCGGCCCTGCACGGCGAGAAGACCGAGGGCTCCGGCATCGCCGACGCGGCCACGAACCTCGTCGCCGCCCTGCACACCCGGGTCGGGGACCTCGAGGCCGGCCTCGCCCGTGCCGCCGTCGTGATCGACCGCGAGTTCGAGACCCAGCGCGTCCAGCACGTCAGCCTCGAGACCCACGCCTCGATCGCCTCCCTCGACCCCGACGGCACGCTCGTGGTCCGCTCGAGCACCCAGGTCCCCTACCTCGCCCGCCGCACCCTGGCGCGCCTGTTCGATCTGCCCGCCGAGCGGGTCCGCGTGATCGCCCCGCGTGTGGGCGGCGGCTTCGGCGGGAAGCAGGAGGTGTTCACCGAGGACCTGGTGGCGCTCGCGACCCTGCGCACCGGCCGGCCCGTGCAGCTCGAGCACACCCGCACCGAGCAGTTCACCTCCACCTCGGTGCGCCACCCCATGCGGCTGCGGGTCCGGGCCGGGGCCGACACCGACGGTCGCCTCACCGCGATCCACCTCTCGCTGCTGTCGAACACCGGCGCCTACGGCAACCACGGCCCCGGCACCATGTTCCACGGCACGGGCGAATGCCTGGCCGTCTACAGCGCACCGGCCAAGGCGGTGGACGCAGAGGTCGTCTACACGAACACCGTCCCCTCCGGGGCGTTCCGCGGCTACGGGCTCAGCCAGACCGTCTTCGCGATCGAGTCCGTGATGGACGAGCTCGCCCGTGCCCTGGGCCTGGACCCCTTCGCGTTCCGCCGCCGGAACGTGATCCGCGAGGGCGATCCGATGATCTCCACGTCGCCGACGCCCACGACGGACGTCGAGTACGGCTCCTACGGGCTGGACCAGTGCCTGGACCTGGTCGAGGAGGCGCTCGCCGCCCCGGCGGAGGGGGCCGACGGCGGTGCCCGGGGGGCCGCGGGGCTCGGCCCCGACTGGGCGATCGGCACCGGCATGGCGCTGTCGATGCTGGACACCGTGCCGCCGCGCGGCCACCACTCCCACAGCCGGCTCGCCCTGCGGGGCGACGGGAGGATTGAGGTGCGGGCGGGCACGGCCGAGTTCGGCAACGGCACCACCACCGTCCACGTCCAGCTCGCCGCGGCCGCGCTCGGCTGCGCCTCGGAGCGGATACGCATCCTGCAGTCTGACACCGCCCTGGTCGGCCACGACACCGGGGCGTACGGCTCGGCCGGCACCGTCGTCGCCGGCAAGGCGACCTTCCACGCCGCGCAGGCCCTCGCCCGCCGGCTCGCCGAGAGGGCGTCGGAGCTCCGCGGCACGACCACGGACCCGGCGGACTGGGCGGGGGAGGAGGCCGGTCTCCGCCACGGGGTGACCGCGACCCTCGTCCCCTGGGAGGAGCTCGCCGCGAGCACCACCGGCCCGGACTCCCCGGGGCCGCTCGAGGCGGAGGCCCACTGGAACGGCTCGCCCCGCTCCGTCGCCTTCAACGTCCACGGGGTGCGGGTCGCCGTGCACCGCCGCACCGGCGAGCTGCGGATCCTGCGCAGCATCCAGGCGGCCGATGCCGGCTTCGTGGTCAACCCCCACCAGTGCCGCGGCCAGGTGCAGGGCGGCGCCGCGCAGGCCCTCGGCGCCGCCCTCCACGAGGAGGTCGTGGTCGAGGCGGAGGGGCGGGTGAGCACCGACATCCTGCGCCAGTACCACATCCCCACCTACGCCGACGTCCCCCGCACCGAGGTGCTCTTCGCGACCACGAGCGACCGGCTCGGTCCGCTGGGCGCGAAGTCCATGAGCGAGAGCCCGTACACGCCCGTCGCCCCGGCGCTCACCAACGCGGTCCGCGACGCCGTCGGGGTGAGGGTGACGTCCCTGCCCATGAGCCGGGACCGCCTGTACCTCGCGATGAAGGCCGCCGGGGTGACGACGGGCTGACGGGACCTCAGCCCGCGTGCACCCCGGTGCCCCGCGCGTTGTACAGCGTCGCGGAGCCCGCGGAGACGAGGTCCCGGTAGCCGGCCAGCACCTCGACCGCCTCCTCGCGCAGCACGTCGGTCTCCACCTCGATGCCCCGCTCGCGGAACCGGCCGATCCAGTCCTCCGGCATGGGGCCCTCGTCGAAGCCGGTGAGCTCCTCCACCTCGGGTCCGTCCACGGCGATGACCAGGCGCGTCACCCCCGACCACATGGTCGCGCCGTAGCACATGACGCACGGGCGCGCGTTGACCCACAGCTCGAGCGGGGCCGCGCCGGCGGCGCCCAGATCCCAGGCACCCCGCCGCGTCTGCGCGAGGGAGAGCGTCGTGACCTCGGCGTGCATCGAGGACAGCCCCGAGGCGAGCACCCGGTTCACGCCAGCCGCGACGATCTCCCCGCTCGCGCCGTCGCGCACCAGGGCGGCGAAGGGCCCGCCGCCGCCCTCGCGCACGTTCCGCTCCGCGAGCCGGTTCAGCAGCCGCATGAGCACGGTGCGCGCGGCCGGGGAGTCGCCGCTCGGGGCGGTGCCGAGCGCGGCCACCTCCTCCGCGACCCAGTCCGGCATGGTGACGCCGAAGGTCGAACGGGCGGTGGATGCGTGCTGGTCCATGGGCTGCCTCCCGGCGGTCTGATGACGGTGCGGACTCGCACCCTCCGGTCGCCGTCAGGCTAGGGGCGGGACGTGTCGGCCATGTTTCCGCGGGTGCCGTCGTGCCGGGGTCCGGGTGCCGGTGGACCCGGGTTTACGCCGCCGAAACAGGAGCGCACCGCTGGCGAAACAGTCGTTCCATAGCGTGGCCGCCACCGGAAGACCTGGTGCGGTGACCGACCTCGGAGCACCGTGCGCGGCTCGCCGGACCGTCCTCCCAGAAAGGGGCTCCCGTGTCCTGTCCCCGACCTGCCCTCGTCGGCCCGAGCCGGCTCCGTCCCTCCCGTCGCCTGCTGCTGGGCGGGGCGATCGCCGCCCCGGCCCTCGCCCTGACCGCGTGCTCCGCGGCCGACGGGTCGGGCGCCGACGCCGGGAGCCTCGGCGGGCTCGAGGTGAACCAGAACTGGATCCGCACCACCGAGTTCGCCGGCGAGTACTTCGCCGACTCCCGCGGCTACTACGCGGAGGCCGGCTTCGACGAGGTGACCCTCATCCCCGGCGGGCCCAGCGGCACCTCCTCCGAGGCGATGGTCCTCTCCGACTCCGCGCTCGTCGGAATGACCACCCCGCTCGCCGCCGGATCGATGGTCGCGGGGGAGCAGGCGCCGCTCGTGCTGCTCGGGGCGAAGTTCCAGCGCAACCCCTTCACCATCTGCTCCACCTCCGCCTCCCCGATCACCACCCCCGCCGATCTCGTCGGCCGGCGGATCGGCGTTGCCACGGGCACCAACGAGGTGCTCTTCGACGCGCTCCTGGAGGTCAACGGGATCGACCCCGCCGACGTCGAGCGGGTGACCGTCCAGTTCGATCCGCAGCCGCTGATCAACGGGGAGGTCGACGGGCAGATCTGCACCCTCACCAACGAGGCGATCACCGTCGCTCTCGCGGGCCTGGAGGTCGTGAACCTGCCGCTCGCCGAGAACGGCCTGCCCTTCGTCTCCGGCGCCTTCGTCACGACCGCGGCGAACGTCCAGGAGCGGCGGGAGGAGCTCAAGGCCTTCCTGCTCGGCACGATCCGAGGCTGGCAGGACGCCCTCGCCGACCCGGCGGAGTCCGCCCGGCTCGCCTATGAGGAGTACGGCGCGGACCTCGGCCTGGACCCCGAGAAGGAGCAGCGCCAGGCCGAGGCCCAGAACCAGCTCGTCGTCAGCGAGGAGACCGAGGCGAACGGTCTGTTCGCCATCTCCGACGAGCTCGCCGCGACGAACGTCGAGCTGCTGGCGCTCGCCGGCCATGTGGTCGACCAGGGCTCCTTCTTCGACCCGACCCTGCTGCAGGAGGTCCATGAGGAGAACCCCGACCTCCTCGCCTCCTGACCCCTCCCCGATCCGAAGGGCACACCCATGACCGCGCAGCACGATCCCCGGCCCCGCACCGAGATGCCCGAGGCCGGCGCCACCGGCATCGACCTCCGGCGCCTGAGCAAGACCTTCACCTCGGGCCGCCGCCCCGTGACCGCCTTCCAGGACACGCAGCTCGCCACCGACCGCGGCTCCTTCCTCTCGCTGCTCGGGCCCTCCGGATGCGGCAAGTCCACGATCCTGCGGATCCTCGCCGGTCTCGAGGCGCCGACGACCGGCACCGCGCTCGTGGACGGGATGAGCCCCGAGCAGCTGCGCGCCAGCTCCCGCCTCGGGATCGCCTTCCAGGACTCCGCCCTGCTGCCCTGGCGCACCGTGCGCGGCAACATCCGTCTCGCCCTCGAGGTTGCCGGGAAGCTCGAGAACGAGCCCTACATCGACGACCTCCTGGACCTGGTGGGGCTGCGCGCCTTCGAGAACGCGAAGCCGGGCCAGCTCTCCGGCGGCATGCGCCAGCGCGTCTCGATCGCCCGCGCCCTCGTCGTCAAGCCGGAGGTGCTGCTGCTCGACGAGCCCTTCGGCGCGCTCGACGACATGACCCGTCAGCGCCTGAACCTCGAGCTGCTGCGCATCTGGACCGAGAAGCCCGCGACGACCCTGATGGTCACCCACGGCATCTCCGAGGCCGTGTTCCTCTCCGACCAGGTCGCCGTGATGAGCGCGCGGCCCGGCCGGATCGTCGAGGTGTTCGACGTGGACCTGCCGCGCCCCCGCACCCCCGAGATGATGCGCACCCCGGAGTTCCACGCCCTGTGCGACCACGCCTCGGAGGTGCTGTTCGGCGCCCCGGCCGACGCCGCCGCGCTGCCCGAGAGCGCGTGAGCCCGCCGACGCGGGAGAAGGAGGACCATGCCATGACCGCTGCCACCCCCACCACCGCCGTCGCGGACGAGATCCCCGCCGTCCCCTCCCTGCCCGCCCGTCGGCCGCTGCCCCGCTGGGCGATCGGCGTGCTCGGCACCCTCGCCGTGATCGCCGGGTGGTGGATCCTCGCCGGCACGGTGCTCTCCGGGGCCGGGGCCGCCGAGGGCGGTGCGATCCCCACCCCCGGCGCGATCCTCGCCCAGCTCGCGGCCGACGGGTGGACCTACTACTCCCGCAACGCCTCGGTCACCCTCGCGGAGGCGGGCCTCGGCTACCTCCTCGGCAACGCCCTCGCCCTGCTGCTCGCCGCGGTGGTGATGCTGGTGCCCGCGCTCGAGCGGATCATCACCCAGCTGGGCGTCATCAGCTACTGCCTGCCGCTGGTCGCGATCGGTCCGATCATCTTCATCGTCCTCGGTCCGCCCGCCTCCGGCGCCCCCTCCGGGACCGCCGTCGTCCTCGCCGCGCTGTCGGTCTTCTTCACGACCCTGGTCGGCTCGATCCTGGGCCTGCGCAGCGCCGACCGGGCCGCCCTGGACGTCATCACCGTCTACGGCGGCACCCGCCTCACGCAGCTGCGCACCGTCCAGGTCATCTCCGCCCTGCCCAGCGTCCTGAGCTCCCTGAAGATTGCGGCGCCGGGCGCGCTGCTCGGCGCGGTGCTCGGCGAGTACGTGGGCGGCGTCGACCGGGGCCTGGGCCCTGCGATGGTCAACGCCCAGCAGTCCCTCGAGATCGAGCGGGTGTGGGGAGTCGCGATCGTGTGCGGCCTGCTCGCCGGCGTCGCCTTCGCGATCCTCGCGCTCGTCGCCCGCTTCGCCACCCCCTGGTCCACCGGCACTGAAGGAGGCAGGTCCTGATGACCCACGCCCTGAAATCCCTCTCGAGCACCCTCCTCGGGGTGCTGATCTCGCTCGCCGTGGTCCTCGCGATCTGGGCCGGGGGCCTGCGGGTCCTCGACGTCTCCAGCTTCATCGGCAAGGGTCCGCTGGACGTGGTCGGCCATCTCGTACTGGACGAGGACGCCGCCCACCACCGCGCCGCCGTGCTCGGCAACCTCGGCATCACCCTCGCCGACGCGGCGATCGGCTTCGTGGCGGGGCTGGCGCTGGCGATGATCGTCGCGGCCGGGTTCACCCTGGTCCGCGGGGTGGAGGACGCCCTGCTGCCGCTGGCCATGCTGCTGCGCTCCGTGCCGCTGGTCGCGATGGCGCCGATCCTCATCCTGATCTTCGGCCGCGGCACCGCGACCGTCGCCGCCATGGGCGGGATCGTCGTGCTGTTCCCCGCGCTGGTGACGATCGTGCTCGGCCTGCGCTCCGCCTCCCCGGCCATGATCGACGTGATCTCAGTGTTCGGCGGCAGCCGGTTCACCGCTTTCCGTGCCGTGGCCGTGCCCGCTTCGCTGCCCGCCCTGTTCACCGCGCTGCGCATCTCCATCCCGGGAGCGCTGACCGGGGCGCTGCTGGCGGAGTGGCTCGCCACCGGCCAGGGCATCGGCTACCAGATCGTCTCGGACGTCTCCCGCGCCCGCTACGACTCGGTGTGGGCGTCGGTGGTGGTCGTGACCGCGGCGTCGCTCGTGCTCTACGGCCTGGTCTCGCTGCTCGAGCGGCTGGTGCTGCGGCGCATGGGGACGGAGGCCTGAGTCCGTGGACCTCTCTACGGTCGAGGAGGTCCGCGCCACCGCCGACCCCGACGACTTCCGCGCGGGCGATGCCTGGCTCGGCGGCGGCACGGTCCTGTTCTCCTACGGCAGCGACCGGCTGCGCCGTCTGCTCGACCTCCGCTCCGCCGGATGGGAGCCGTGGACCGTGCGGGAGGGGGGCCTGGAGCTGGCCGCGACCTGCACCATCGCCGAGCTCTACGCCCTGCCCGGCACGGAGGCGCCCTACCGGGTGCTCCGTCCCGGCGTCACCGCGCAGCCCCGCGCCGACGGATTCCCGGGCGTCGAGGAGTGGCCGGCGACCGAGATGCTCCGCCCCTGCTGCGACGCCTTCGTCGCTTCCTTCAAGATCTGGAACACCTCGACCGTCGGCGGGAACGTCGCCGCTGCGCTGCCCGCCGGCCCGATGACCTCACTGCTCGCCGGCCTGGACGCCGAGGCGACCGTGTGGGGGCCGGGCGGGGGCCGTCGGCGCCTGCCGGTCGCACAGCTCGTCACGGGCGACCGGCGCACCGCGCTCGCCCCGGGGGAGCTGATCCGCTCCTTCCTCGTCCCGCGGGCCGCGCTCGAGACCCGGGCGGCGTTCCGTCGACTGTCGCTGTCGAACCTCGGCCGCTCCGGCGTGCTGCTGATCGGTCGTGACCTGAGGGACGGCAGGATCCGCCTCACCGTCACCGCCGCGACGGTGCGGCCAGTGCAGCTGGACCTCCCGCTCGACGTCGGGGCGGCGGAGGTGGCCAGGCGAGTCGAAGCGGCGCTGCCGTGGGAGCTGGTCCACGACGACATCCACGGCCTGCCCGAATGGCGACGTGACATGTCCGTGCTGCTCGCCCAGGAGATCCACGTCGAGCTCGGAAACCCGCCGCAGCCGCCCAGTCCGGCGGCGCACCCGCTCGAGGGCCCCGGCGGTCATCTGCGGTGAGCACGGGCGGCTGCGGGCGCTGTGGGTCGCCCTCGCCCTCGGCATCGACAGCACGGAGTACTCGACCTGCTGGCCGTTGCGGGGATACGGACGATCGACTGGTAGTGCAGATCGTCAGGAGTCTTCCCGCGCCCGGGGGCCGACGGCGAGGATGGGCGTCATGACCACGACGAACGCTCCCCGCCAGCTGCGACTGATCATCGAGACCGACGACTTCGACGAGGCCCTGCAGTTCTACCGTGACGTGCTCGGCATGCCCGAGCAGGCCGCCTTCGCCACCGAGGGGGAGGACCGGGTGGCGATCCTGCACGCCGGGACCGCGACGCTCGAGCTCGCGAGCCCCGCGCACGCCCGGGCCATCGACGAGGTCGAGAACGCGCCGAGCACGGACGGACCGACGCTCCGCATCGCCCTCGAGGTCCAGGACACCGAGCAGGCCGCCGCCGCTGCCGGCGAGCACAGCGCCGAGCTGCTCGCCCCTCCCACCCGCACCCCGTTCCGCACGATCAACGCCAGGATCCAGGGGCCGGCGGGGTGGCAGGTGACGTTCTTCCAGGAGCTCGAGACGCTCGAGGAGCGCGAGGGGAGGGAAGGGTTCACGACCGACGATCAGCGCCCGCGGTGAGAGCGGGGTCGCGCCCGGCTGTCCCACCCCGGCACGACACTGCCGATATGGATCTTTCGTGGGAGCTCGAGCAGATCGGGCTGGTGGCCGCACCGGATACGGTGATGGACGGGCGGCACCTGCTGTACCGGGTCACCGACCTGGTGCATCACGAGGGCGGCTCCATCGATGCTCTCGTCCGCGCACAGGTGCCTCACGCGGTGTCACTTCCCGGGAGGAACTGGTGGGATGGCTCCTCCTGCAGCTGCGGGAGCTCCCGCCGGTTGAGCCCGTGTGCGCACGCCATCGCGACGAGGCTTCGGCACCTCCAGCAGAGCCACGGACTCGACGACGAGCGGCTTGCTCGCTGGGAGCGATGGATCGAGAGTCTCCGCATGCTCCACTCAGCGTGGGATTCCCTGGCGGACGATTGGCTCGAGGCAAGAAGCCACGGAGAGGCGGGAGCGACGTGGACAGCGCTCCGCGCCGTGGGGTCCTTGCACGGTGCGCTGCAGATGGCGCGCGCCCTCGACAAGCGCGCGACCGGTGAGCAGCTCTCGGCCTTTCTCCGTGATCTGGCGTCCTGGTATGGGATCGACGGGACAACGCCGCTGAGTCCGTCGGCCATCAGCGACGCACGTGAACTCGCGGACTTCGCCATGGCCCCGCTCGATGTCCACGGACCTGCAGCGATGACAGATCTCCTGCTTGCCGTCGCCGGCTCGACCCGCCTCACCGCCACCACTCCGGATGCGGATTGGCGGATCGATGGTGTGTTCCGCAGTGCCTGCAGTGTGCTCGGTCAGCTGGTGGCCACCGGGAACACGGATGCGTCGGAGGTGGCGGATGTCCTTCTTCGCGCAGAGTTCGATGCCCCTGCCACTTCCCATCCGTGGAGCGCGTTCATGCTCCTTTATCTCGGCGACGGTGCGTACCAGGTGGCCGAGGAGATGGGCTCGCTGCTCCGTGACCGAGAGCCGAGCGGTGGGTGGGTGATGGCGAGCGATCCCCGGTTCCGGCTTCGCGCGGAAATCGGGTTCGTGTGCGGGGGGGTCGAGGGGCTTTTGCAGGTCCTGGAGGAATGGCCGGAGGCGCCGTACGGCGAGTTCCTGCGCCGGTTGCCGCACAGCATCGCGCCGACGATCCGGGTCGCTCTGCTCGAGTCAGCCCGCAGAAGCGGTCGCGCCGGGTGGGCGCCGGGATGGTGGACCCGCTCCAAGACGTTCAGCAGGCGGAGTCTCCATGACCTCCACAAGTCATCTCAGCGCGAGTCGATACGCGGCACGATCGCGATCGGCGATCTCATCGTCACCGAAGCACGACTCGGACGGGAGGGCAGGGCCCGGAAGATCCTGCGTGAGCACGCACTTCGCGACTGCAATCCCGTGCACCGATACGAATTCCTGCGCATCTGGGAAGCGGCGACGCTCGGAGCGGGTGCGGAAGCGAGCGCGACGGAGATCTTCGGGCACGCAGCAGAGGACGAGGACCTCGCGGAAGTGCTTGCGGCGATCTCCCGCCTCCCCGACGCGTACTTCGAGCGCGACCCCATCCGGGATGAGGACGGGCTCGGGACCGTACTGCTGACCGCCGTCCTCCTCGAGGACATCCCTCCGGAAGGGGAGGCACGACAGCTCGACGCCTCGACCTGGGTGGAGAGCATGTTCTCCTGGTACCCCGCGGCAGCAGATGACCTCGAGGCCCTCGCGTCGCTACCCCTCGACGGCGTCGGTGAAGCGTTGGAAGGGGCAGTACTCGATAGGCACCTCGCCCTGAGGGCGCGGAGAATCGCGGCACAGCTCATCGAGAGCGGCCTCCCCGTACGCAGCATGGCGGATCTGCGTCATCACGGCGTCGAGCTCTTCCTCGACGCCCTCGAACAGGTGGCGGACGCGACGGCGTTCACAGCGGCGCTGTTCGCACTCCTCCTCGGAGATCCATGCCACGTCGCCTTCGAGAGCGTCCGCAGCAGCTTTCTCCGCACGGTGTTCACCACCAGCCCACCTCACGACGGAGCCGCACTGATCGACCGTGCGCATTCGATCGAGCCACGGTGTGCTGACATCAGGGAGTACCACCTTGCCGTCCTCCTCGCCGAGCGCGATGGAGCGGTGTCCGCTCCACGCCGGCGTCGGTGAGTGCTCGATGTCTGGACACGTTCCTGCAGATGCGGCCGAGTGTGGCCGTCGCCCGCATATCCGATCCATCAGGCACGATTCGGGTCAGCGGACAGGGAATACCGAGAACGGCGTCACGAGGAACGGACAGGGACACGTTGTCGGCGGCGACGTGCTGGAGCCGGCGGGACCTGATCGAGAGTGGCGTTGGGGACATGGATGCCGGTTCTGCTGTGCTGTGGGTGCGAAGCAGGCAGTTGTCGTCGAAAGCCCGTCTCAGCTGTCCCCGGCGCGGAATAGGCTGAGGCTGACGCTCCGGCAGCCGCTACGGGTCAGGACGAGAGAGCAGGGCGATGACAGAGGACGAGGTGCAAAGCGCTATGGAGGAGATCGTCGACGGTGGTGACGTTGTCGTGGGCGACGCCACCCCCGATATTGACTCTCTGCCCGAAGCCGAGAAGGTGGAGGCGGAGGAGTTCGCTAGAGAGTTCCTCACGCGAGTCCTTCGTCTGCGAGGAGTCAAGATCGATCGAGAGCACTTCCTGCGTGCCGAGTTGCACAAGCGCGGCATCGGCGATGTCACGATCTCTCGTGCCATCTCGGAGAGTCCGGCTGCCGCAGGCATCGAGCTCCGGATGCTTGATCGCTTCGCCGCGGAGGTGGTCGAGTTCGAGACCCGCAAGTCCACGGCGATGTCGTTCGCCGCAGGTCTCCCCGGCGGATTCGCGATGCTGGGCACGATCCCCGGTGACATCACCCAGTTCTACGTGCACGCATTCCGCATCATGCAGAAGGTCGCGTACCTGTACGGGTGGACGTCGTTCCTCGAGGACACGGACGAGATCGACGACGAGACTCTCGCGAAGCTCGCCGCGTTCCTCGGCGTGATGATGGGAGTCGGAGGAGCGTCCGCGACGCTCACGACCTTCGCAGCGAGCGTCGCCCGACCGGCATTGCAGAAGCAGATCGCCGGGGTCGCGCTCACGAAGACCGCCTGGTACACCCCGATGAAGCAGGTGCTGCGGGTCATCGGCATCAAGCTCACCAAGGACAGCTTCGCCAAGACCGTCACGAAGGCGGTGCCCGTGGCGGGCGGCGTGCTCTCCGGCGGTCTCACCTACACCACGCTGCGCGTGCAGTCGGGACGGCTGATCAGGCATCTGCGTGAGCTGCCGCCGCCCCACGTCGACGCTGAGGAATACCTCCGCCAGGTGCACGTGGCGGACGATGAGGCGGGTGGCCGGGCGGCTGCTTCACTGCGCGGCCGTGCTGCCTCGGCAGTCAGCTCCCTGCGAGAGCCGAGGCCCCACGCCGACGGCGATACCGAGTCACGAACGACGGCGCGTCACGCCACCGACGCGGTAAAGGACGCCGGCGCGGCGGCGAAGGATGCAGCGAGCAGAGTGACCGGACGCATCGGAGGGATGGTCCCGCGTCGGGGAAAGAAGACATCGGTCGACGACGGCGACGTCTGACCGTTGAGGATCACGCGCTGGCTGATTTCTCCCGATGCAGGAGCAGCCCATTGACCAGGTCGTTCAAGTGGAACTTCCGTACGTCGACAGTTCGACGTCGAGGTGCAGGTAGCCGGGCCCTGTGCGTGCTCGGATGGATCTGACGCCTACGCGCGAATCAGTCTCAAGGCCATCGCGAGCGGTGTGCTTAGCTCGAGAGCTGACTTCCGTGCATCCACAGCAGGATGTCCAGCGTGCGAAGCGTGGAGAGTTCAGGCCGTCCCACGTGGTCCTTGATTTCCTGTGCTCGCTCGATGAGGTAGCTGTCGGCGCACAGCTCGTCCCGCCACATCCTCCAGGAGTGGTAGTTTCCTCGCCCGATGACCCGAGTGACGACTGAGTCGTCGATCGGGATGAGATGAGGGCGCTTGCGGGCCATGATCTTGCTGGCGATCGTCTCGCCGACATTCCACCTGCTCTCATCATCAGCGTTGCGGCGCAGTAGATCCCACAAGGCGAGGGCGGGCGACCCGGTGCCGAGTACGGCTTCGAACTCGACCTCCGTTGTCACGTTCTCGAGCTTCAGTTCCGGGTCGATCTGTGCGAGTAGCTCTGAGATCTTTGACGCGTATGTCCCCAGGATTCCGAGCACGGCACGAGAAGGCACTGTGACGGCGAGTGTCTGCACCGCGAGCAGATCGGGTGCGGTCACCATGTTTGGAGGGTTCGAGGCGCCGACAAAGGTCTCGAAGTGTGAGCCTGTGTAAACCCCTGTCCCAGGGAACGTAGAGGACTCTTCGAAGTATAGGGAAGCGAGCTGTTTCCCCGCCTCCTGGTCGATTCGGAGCAGCGCCTCGTGGATAGTCACTGTCAGTCCCTTCGCTAATTTTCGACCGAGAGTCATTGGGAGTGTACTGGCATTACGTGAATTTATGGAGAACTTGCGTGTCGCTCGCCGCGTTGGTGTCGGTGGACTTGTTGGCGAGCGTTGCCGCGATTCTTCACGCGGGGTTCACGATCCTTAATTTTGCATTGCCGGATTCTAGGCACTTGGAATGAGGAGCCTGTGGGAATTCGTGATGTTGCCAAATGCGACTCCCTCTCGGAGTCGGACGCTTCGCGAGGCGCACGAGCGCTGAAGGCAGCGCTGTCATTCTCGTCTTTTGGGTCCAGGAGAGCCTTGATCAACACTCATAGGCGATTCTGTGAATCGACCTGGATGAGGAATGGCTGTGGTGCGAATCGGTGCGGATGGGGTCAGATTATTAGCTCGCCCGCACCCCGAAAATGCGCGCGCCGATTCGGTCATGCCTGATCGATATCGGAATCTGAGATCTCGACGACGTCTCGCGTCACCGGCTTGCCCGTCGCCTGCTCGACGAGAGTGCATAGTGCTTCGCGCCGCGCCGTGAAGAAGCCCTGGAAGTCATCGGCCCACAGCAGCTCAGGATCGATCTGGTGATCGGCCACGATCTCGTCAATCAGAGCCGCAGGAGCTTGACTCTCCCGTTCGATGGTCTTCCGGTAGACGCTCGGCGCGTTGCCGGAGAGCTTGATGTTCGTGGTCCTCGCCAGGGGTGTCTTGTTGACGATGCTCTCCCGCTGCTCCCACGGGATGTCGTTCTTGTTGCACCAGGCCTTGGGGAAGATGTGGTGGATGTCCACTCGGAGTTCGAGGTAGTGGGCGCGGTCGAAGGACTGGTTGAAGACCCAGTCCTTGCAGTCGTGCGCCATCAGCAGTGCGTACAGCCCCTTGTATGCCGCGGAGTTGCGAGTGCGGAGGCTGTGGAGGCGGGATTCGTTGAAGTAGGACTCCTCGACGGTGCGGGGCATGACAGCGCCGTCCTCTGCTCGCGCCCAGGCTGGTACCTGTTCGACGTCGCGCGCGAACCTGGTCTCGATCGCGCTGCCGTACAGCTCGCCGAAGATCCCGCTCCAGAACCACTGGCGGATCCTGGCATGGACGCCGTACGCATCTGATGTCTCTCCGAGTGCGACGCGGAGGACAGCCAGAGGGACGATCTGCTTGGGGTACGGCAGGTCCGATGCCGTATGGACGTGCTCTCCGTCGAGGAACTTGGCCGCCCAGACGAGCCCTTCAACGATCTTGGGTGACCACTGGAGGTAGCTCTCGAGCCGGAGTTTGAGCACGTCCTCCTTGCGGGCGGTGGTGGCAGTGGGGCCATGGAGACTCGAGGCCAGTGTCACGGCTTGCAGGAAGTCATCGTTGTCGAAGCCCTCGAGCACCGGGTGGTCGTCGAGCACCTCCCGGATCCGTTCCCAGTCCCGCCGGAGTCGGAAGGCCTTGCCTTCCCGCTCGAAGTAGGAGCGATCGCCTGCGAACTTCGCCGTGAGGAGCTCGAAGACGGTGAGCTTCACCCCGCCCTGGTTCACCTTCTCGAACACGGTGGTCACCGCCTCGACGGTGGTCTCCTTGTCGAGCAGGATGGCGGGGATCTCGTAACCGCGCATGGGTTCGTTGAGAAGGGTGAGGAACTTCGAGATCACACCGAGGTCGACCTCGTTCTTCTGCGCCCATTCCAGAGCCCATTGAGCCGCGCCGCCTGCGGAGAAGATCTCGGTGATGGGCAGATATCCCTCGGCGACCTGCTCCTCGCGGCCAGAGACGTCCAGCACGACGTCGCGGTCGAAGTTCGTACGCACCACGCCCGACGCCGGCAGCGACACGATTGCTTCATCGAGGCGATCAGGGTGCGCGAGCGCGTCAGCGACCTTGACGAAATAGCGTCTGTCGCCGTCGTCCTTCGTTGCCACGACGCCCTCTCCGCTGAGTGCTTGGCTGAGCGAGGTGAGGCGCTGCTGACCGTCCAGGACCAGTAGGTCGGGGAGGGTCCCTTCCGGTGGGGTCATCGTCTCGATCGGTTTGGACTCGAAGTGCACCGAACGGCTGCCCGTCTGGAGAACGAGGAGCACTCCCATCGGATGACCCACGGCGACCGTGACCAGCAGCTGCCGCACCCTCTCGTCGTCCCACACGTAGCCTCGCTGGAAGTCGGGGAGTTGGATCTTCCCGGCACGGGCATCGCGGATCAGGTCGATCAGGTCGTACTTCGGAGTCTGGAAACCCATTGGCGGTCCTCCTGGGGGTGTCGAATCAGGTCGGGGGCAGCGAGGAGATCTCAGTCGGCGCCGTCAAGGGCTGGGAGTGCTTCGGTGATCTCCACGGTGCGCACGGACACCGTGACCACCTTCTGCAGCAGGTCGAGGATGTATCGGGGGTTGCCGTGCTCGATGCCCCATTGGTTCGGATCGTTGATGATGCCGGAGGCCTTATCGGTGGAGACCTGGTACTGGCGGATGATCCATTCGATCGCGCTGCGGGAGCCCAGCTGGTAGCGGTAGGCAGATTCAGGGATCCCCGTCAGCGTGAGGAATGGATTCATGACAAGTGAATCGGGGGCGTCCGCTGCCTTCTTCCCTGCCGGGAAGCGCATCTTCTGCACGCGGTAGTAGGACTCCTCCTCGCCGATCGGCGGCTGTTCGCCTCCGGCGACCTCCAGCGGGTACGCCTCGGCGTTCTCGTAGTCTGCATGGAGGTGGAACAGGTCGCGTCCGGCCGTCGTGAACGCCTGGAACGTTCCCGCGGGAACGTCCGGGATGCGGGGCAACATCTGCTTGAGCTCACCGGCGTAGCGCTCTCGGTACTCGGGTGAGTGGAGCAGGCCGTAGACGAAGAAGAAGATGTCGTCCTTGGAGACTCCATCGCCGTACCGCCCGCGCATCAGGGTGTGGATCTCATCGGTGATGTTGTCGACTCGGCGGTAGCCGTCGACCACGTCGTCTTCGAGACAGAGGTCGAGTTCTCCGTCAGGCAGCGGCTCCCAGGTGTAGCGCGGGAAGAATTGGCCACTTGATGAGCCCCAGAGCGCAAGGTCTGGGACGACTCGACTCGCGAGCAACGAGAACTCCTTGTCGGAACCGACGCCGGTGACGTAGAACCCGTAGTTCTCGTGCCGCGGGGTGGGGAAGAGTTGTGTGAGCCGGTAGACCATGTCGTTGTAGGCGCGGTCGAAGTACACATGCACTTGTGTGAACGGTCGGTACAAGCCGACGCGGTACGCGGCCTCGCGGTGTTCAATCTTCCGTCCACGTGTGACGTTGGACTTGTCTGCACGGTTCCAGGACAGCCTTGACGGGTCGTAGTCGGGCGAGTACCCGGGTTGCGACGCACGGTCGACCTCGGAGTTGTAGAACTCGATGGATCGCGTCACGTTCTTCCGCAACGCGGGAGCGGAGTAGTTGTAGACCCATGCGTCACGAGCCGTGGCGAGCCCTCGCGAGTACACGCGGAATACCGCGGCTTGCGAATCTGACCTCTTGTTGTCGCCGATAATTGCGTACGTCAGGTAGTTCTCGTCACGCTGATTGATCCAATCGCCGTGGCGATTCGGGGTGATCCGACGCCAGGGCACCGTGCCGACGGTGGCGTCGGCGACGATGGCGAGCTTGTCCTTGGCGGTGAGGTAGTCGCCGATGTCGCGGTAGTGGATCGTTGCCGGACCCTCGTGACCCTTCGTCCGGACCAGGAGAAAGACGGCGACGGTGTTGCGGCTCCCAGAACCGAAGACCTTGCCGCCTTCTCTGCGGCTGGTCTCTCCCGCAGTGCGCTGATTCCCCCGCAGATTGAACACGTAGATCGCGCTGAACTCGTCGGCGAGGCTCTTGCGGACCCCGGCGGCAGTGTTGCCCTCGATCCAGCCGCCGTTGGTGACGAACCCGATCACCCCCGCATCGCCGATGCGGTCGCTCGCCCAGCGGATGGCGCGCATGTATGAGTCGTACAGGCTGTTCTTGTTCGTCGCATCGGTGCGCGCCGCGAAGGTGTCGCGTACCCGGGCATCGAGCGTCGGATACTTGACGTTGGCGTTGTCGTCGTTGCCGGAGGTCTGCCCCACGGAGTACGGGGGGTTCCCGACGATCACCCGGATGTCGAGGGCCTTCTGCGCCTCGGCGCGGGTGTTGTTGGTGGGGAAGACGACCTCGTCGACGAGGTCTCCGTTCTCGGTGAGCTGGAACGTGTCCGTCAGGACGATCCCGTCGAAGGGCTCGTAGGCCTCGTCCGCGAGCTCGACGCCGTCGGCCGCGGCCTGGAGATCGTGGAAGGTGGTCTCGATGTTGATCGCGGCGATGTAGTAGGCGAGCAGCAGGATCTCGTTGGCGTGCAGCTCGCTCGCGTACTTCCGGGCGAGGTCTGTCGGGTCGATGAGGCCGGACTGCAGCAGGCGCACGATGAACGTGCCCGTCCCGGTGAAGGGATCCAGGACGTGCACGCCCTCGTCGCTGAGCGACCTACCGAACTCCTGCTGGAGCACGTCGTCGACGGAGCGGAGGATGAAGTCGACGATCTCGATCGGGGTGTAGACCACGCCCATTGCGTCTGCCGTGGAAGGGAAGGCGTTCTTGAAGAAGGACTCGTAGAGCTCGGTGATGATCTTCTGCTTGCCCTCGGCATTGTCGATCCCCGCAGCGCGCAGGCGCACCGACTCGTAGAACTTCTCGAGCGAATCAGCCTCGGCGTCCACGTGCATCGCGGTGAGGGAGACGACCATGCGATCCATGACCAGGGAGACCGGGTTGTGCGCCGTGAACGCGTTGCCCTCGAAGAGCGCATCGAACACGGGCTTGGTGATCATGTGCTGGGCGAGCATCTCGATCGCCCCATCCCGGGAGATCGACTCGTTCAGGTTTCGGCGCAGCGCATCGAGGAACACCCCGAACTGCTGCGAAGCGGCGGTGTCCGGATCGTCCACCAGGGCGGTGATACGCGTGATGTGGGCGCCGGCGATCTGGGCGATGTCCTTGGCCCACTGGTCCCAGTAGGTGCGGGAGCCGACCTTCTTCACCATCCGGGCATAGATCGCATTGCGCAGATCGTCCAGCTGCGACAGCCGCAGATCCAGGCTGCCCTGTGCGGATCCCGTGCTGTCATCGGAGCTGCCTGCGTCGTCATCGGTGGGGTGTCCGATGCCGATGACATCGATCTTGCGGTCGCGGCTCTTGTTCAGCTCGACCTTGTTCACCATCGCGTCGAATCGCTCGTCGTGGGCGCGCAGAGCCTGCAGCACCTCCCAGACCACCTGGAAGTTCTTGTTGTCGTCCAGTGCCTTCTCGGGCGTGACGCCCGAGGGGACCACCACGGGAAGGATGATGTAGCCGTACTTCTTTCCCCGCGCCAGGCGCATCACGCGGCCCACGGACTGCACCACGTCCACCACGGACTTGCGAGGGTTCAGGAACATCACCGCGTCCAGCGAGGGAACATCCACTCCCTCGGAGAGGCACCGGGCGTTGGACAGGACCCGGCAGGTGTCCTCGCCGGCGTCCTCCTTCAGCCAGTCCAGCAGTTCGGTGCGCTCCATGGAATTCATCGAGCCGTCCACATGCCTGGCTTCCACACCGAACAGATCACCGGGAGCCTCGCCCTCATGGTTCTCGATGTAGGCGGAGACAACCTCGGTGAACTGGGAGGCGACCTTCTTCGAGGACTTGATGTCTCGGGCGAACGCGACGGCACGGTGCATCGGCTGAGGATCTACACCGAAGGCGTGCTCGGAGTCGCCGCGCTTGGCGAGCCCGTTCCAGCAGCCCACCAGTCGGGTCGCATCATCCAAGGAGAGCTCCCCGTTCTCGGCGAACACTTCCTGCATCGCATCGCTCACCGCATCCTGATTGACGGTGAGGATGAGCACCTTGTAGTCGGTGAGCATGCCCAGTCCGACCGCCTCGCCGAATCCAAGGCGGTAGAACTCCGGGCCAAAGGTGTCCTCGTCATCCATCGACGCGAGGACCACCTTCTCCTTCTCGGCTTTCGACTTCGAGGGGTCGTCGTAGATGCGCGGCGTCGCGGTCATGTACAGGCGCTTCTCGGCCTTCAGGTACTCGCCGTCGTGGATGCGCACGAAGGCGGACTCCTGCGAGCCGGAGAGCGTGGCGCCGGTGGTGCGATGCGCCTCGTCGCACACCACCAGGTCGAAAGGCTCCAGCCCCGCGAGCTGCTGTGCCTGTGCGACGACGTCCAGCGACTGGTACGTCGCGAAGACCACCCGCATCCCCGAGCCGTCCGTGCGGGCCTCTCTCATCCGATGCGCGAGTCGTTGCGGATCGGTCGTCGCCGGCAGGGCAAGATCCACGACGGAGATCTCTGATGAGTCCTCGGAGGCCTTCCGGCCGCGGGACGCCTTGGCGTCGGAGCACACCGCGAGCGATGTGATCCCCACGGAGGTGTTGTTCGACCATTCCCGTAGCGCCTGGGACAGCAGCGCGATCGACGGCACCAGGAACAGCACACTGCCGCCTGCGCCCACATACTCCTCGGCAAGGCGCAGCGAGGTGAAGGTCTTTCCCGTGCCGCAGGCCATGATCAGCCGGCCACGGTCGTGGTCTGCGAAGCCGCTGACGACATCCTCGATTGCGGTGCGCTGGTAGGGGCGCAGATCCGAGGCGCCGGACAGGGCGAGTGCCGTCGGGGTGTCCGGGTCGAACGTCGCCCAATCGATGCGGGACTGTTCGAAGTCCTGCAGCCCGAGGCGGCGTACCGGCACCGCCTGCTCGCGGATCGTCTCCTCGGCGGTCGCGCCCCACTGCGTCGTCGTCGAGACCACCAAGCGCTCCGTGAACCCACCCCGGCCGGAGGCTGCGAGGAACTTGTCCAGATCGCCCTTCGAGACCCGATGGGTCGGGTCATAGAACTTGCACTGGATCGCGGTCAGGCCGCCGTCCCGGCGCCGGGCCACCAGATCGATGCCGGAGTCATGCCCCCACTTCTCCGGCCACTGCTCCCACATCCACACCGTCGCGAACTGCGTGGCCCACAGCGGATCCGTCTGCAGGAACGATTGCGTGAAGCGCTCGAACTGCGTTCCCTGATCCGCGGTCGAGGTCGCACTGTTGTACATGCGATCCAGCAGCTTCATAGGGGATGGCGCCGAGACAGTCATTGGTCCAGTATCCGGCACGTTTTCTGCGGATGTGGGCGAGTCCGGGGGACTGATGCTGAGTTGTGAACGAGGTTGTCCGGCAGAGCCTCGCACCCCTCGTGGGCCGCGTTGCCGCTTGCTCCCCAAGGCGCATCCCGCCTACATCTGCCGAGCGCTGTGGTGCGGAGACACGGCGATCGAAGAAAGCCGGTCACGCGAGCTGCTCAGCATCCCCTACCGCCACAATGGACCCCATGCCACCGCTGCCCTTCTCCGAGGACTTACTCCGCCTGCGCACCGGCGACGTCCTGTTCCATCGCGGTCTGCACTACGCCGAGCAAGGTCGGGTCGCACTGGTCTCGGCCGGGTCGCGCAGCGCCGTCGCGATGGTGATGGGAACGCAGGAGTACACGGTGCGGCTTTCCGTCGCTACCGGTCGCCTCACCGGCTCGTGCATCTGCCCGTTCGCGGAGGTCCAGCCGATCTGCAAGCACATCGTGGCCGCCGCCCTGCTCTGGCTCGAGGACTCGGAGCCGTCGGCCGCCGAGCCTGCCGCGGAAACAGCGCCTCAGGTGCCGGATCTGCGCGAGTTCCTGCTCGCCCAGGACCGTGAATGGCTCGCGGACCAGCTGCTTGCTGTCACACAGGATGATCCCACCCTGCACGCGCAGCTGCTCATTGCCGCCGGTGCCGATCCCGAGGACAGCGTCGACGAGGATGCCGTGCGCAGTCAGCTCCTCAGCTCTCTGGAGACAGGCGGGTTCGTCTCCTACTACGAGGCGCATGACTTCTTCACCGGCATCGAGGAGGCACTCGACAGCATCGAAGAACTGCTCGAGCTCGGCGCTTCACGGGCCGCCGCGCGACTCACTCTGCTCGCCCTCGACGGCTTCGAAGAGCTCCTGGACGATGTGGATGACTCTGGTGGCGGGCTGTCCGTCGCCTGCGTCCGGGCCGAGGAGATCCATCTGCGCGCCACACAGGCGTCCCCGGGAGATCCGCGAGAGCTCGCGCAGGACCTCGCGCGCCGAGCGCTGACCAGTGACCTGGACGTGTTCCGCGATGCCGCTGAGCAGTACCGCGACCTGCTCGGCCCCGAGGGACTCGAGCAGTTCCGCGACGCGGTGGAGGAGCGCTGGCGCAGCCTCAGCGACGATGACCGCACCCACCGCTACCAGGTCGCGGCGCAGCGCAGACGAATCGCCGAGGCGATCGGCGGCACCGACGGTCTGGTCGCGCTGCTGAGAGCGGAGCTCGACACCGACAGTGACGCTGCCGCACTCATCGATGTCCTCCTGGACGCACAGCGCATCGATGACGCGGTGCTCGAAGCACGGGCACTGCTGGAGCGCTTCGGTGACAGCGCCCGATTCCGGGCCGTCGCCGCCGAGGCCTTCGCCCGAGCGGGCCGACACGACGAGGCTGCCGAGCTGTCATGGACGAACTTCGTCGAACAGCCCTCGCTCGGCACCTTCCAGCCCCTCAAACTCCGAAGCGGTCCCGCCTTCCCGCACTGGCGAGAGCGGGCGCTCACCATCCTGCAGGAGCGAGCAGGCGAGCACGGCACCTGGTCCTGGTTCGTGGAGGTGCTGCTCTGGGACGAGGACCTGCCGCGCGCCTGGGAGGCGGCGACCGAGCACGGCGCACACGACTCGGCGTGGCTCACCCTTGCCCGCTGGCGCGCACCCCTGGACGGGGCCGAGGCGGCGAGTGTGCTGTACGAGCTTGCTCGATCGTCCCTCTCCGCCGGGCAGCGTGCCGCGTACGCGGAAGCGGCGCGGTTCCTCAAGGAGGCATTGGGCTTTGTCAGCGGTGCTGACGCCGAGGCGCTGAGATCGCAGATCCTCGACCTCCGTGCCCAGAACCGTCGGCGCCCCGCACTGCAGGACGAATTCACCAAGGCCGGACTGCCGAGGCCGTAGACAGCCCCTGCGGCATCTCGGTTCCACGCACCGCGATGCCGACCCCGTCGGCGGCCCGCCACCACCGCGATACTGACCCCGCCACCACACTGACCCCACCACCGAATCGAGAGGGACAGCAATGACCAGCGAATGGCAGGGAGTCCTCGACCCTGACGTGCTGAACGGCGACCTCGTCGACCATGCCGCCCGCCTCGCCGATGCCGCGAAAACGGGCCGGTGGGACACGGTCCTCGACCTCGTCGAGCATGGCACCTGGAGCACCGCGAACCAGTGGCGGGTCACAGGCCGCTCCTGGTTCACCCCGCTGCATCAGGCCGCATGGCTGGGAGCCCCCGTCGGCGTGGCCGAGCGGTTGCTCCTCGCCGGCGCCTGGCGGTCGCTGCGCACTGCAGAGGGTGGCCGTCCGCTCGACATCGCCCGCCAGCGCGGCCATCATCACCTGCTCGAGGCGCTCGCCGTGTGCGACCTCGGCGCCGCCGATCAGCGCCGCGTGACGGCCTGGGACTCCCACCTCGCCGACCTGATCGCCGAGCGCACCCGGCCGCTCGCACCAGTCTGTTTCCGTCCCGTGCCCACCGAGCTGCTGGTCGTGGAGCGGATGGAGTCCCTGTGGGTCCCGTACCCCGGGATGTACGGAGGGTTCAGTCTCTCCGTCCATCGCGACCGGCTTGTCGTGGAGAGCTGGAGCCGCGTCGCCGGCGGCTCGGGCCAGGCCCACGTCATCACAGAGAGCGGGTGCGTGCTGGTCGAGGAGGGCTTCGTCTGATCCGTCGACCGCATAGTCGCACGGCAGCTCGGTGATCACCCCGCACCGATACCGTGGCCCCATGCCCTCGAACCAGACTCCCGACGATGAGCTCCTGCGCCAGTTCCGCGCGCAGCTCGATGGGATGAGCTCCGAGGAGATCCACGGGATCCTCCACGGCGTGCTCGACGCCTCGGGCAGAGCGGTGCGCCGCCCCGAGCGCCCCGATCTGCGCCACCCGCCGCGCGAGGAGCCCGCCCTGTTCACGCTCCGCGTGGATCTCGAGCATGCCTCTCCGCCGATCTGGCGCCGGCTCGAGCTGCGCTCGGATCTCATGCTCGAGGAGGTCCACGGGATCCTCCAGACCGCTTTCGGGTGGTTCGATGCGCACCTGTGGCGCTTCGCCGCTGGCGGGACCCCCTTCGACTTCGAGTCACAGCTGTTCCTGTGCCCGTTCGACGTCGACGAAGGGGAGGACGAGGGGCTTCCCGCCTCGCAGGTGCGGCTCGACGAGGTGCTCAGCACCAGTGGAGACCGCCTGGGATACGTCTATGACTACGGCGATGACTGGCAGCTGCGACTGCTGCTGGAATCCGTGCGCCCGGCAGGGGATGGTTCCCCGCCCGCCCGCGCCCTCAGCGGACGGCGTGCTGCCCCGCCCGAGGACTGCGGCGGTTTCACCCGCGCGGAGGATCTCGCCGGCGTGCTCCCGGATCCGGCGCATTTCGACCTCGCCGGGCTCCAGCGCTCCCTCGAGCTCGCCGATCTCGACCCCGCCTCGTACGGAGCCTCTGCCGTGCTGACCGCGGTCGTGACCCGCCTGCCCCCGTCGCCGGTGCGGGAGGACCTGCTCGCCAGGTCGCTGGCACTGGCCACCGCCACTGACGCGCCGTCGGCGGAGGAGAAGCGCACGGCGCTGCGCGGCGTCTCCTGGTTCCTCGACCATGCGGCCGGCGGCGGCCTGCCGCTGACCGCGGCCGGCTACCTGAAGCCGGCGGACGTCGAATCAGCGAGCCGGGTGGTGCCGGAGATGGGCGACTGGATCGGGAAGAACAACCGCGAGATCAACGCGTTTCCGCTGCTCCATTTCCGCGAGGCGCTCAAGCACCTGAAGATCTTGCGCACCTTCAAAGGGCAGCTGCTGCCCACCCGTCGGGCGCGTCCGGCGGTAGAGGATCCCGACGCGCTGTGGTCCCTGCTCGCCCAGTCCCTGATCCCACCGCCGGGCTCCTTCGCGCACGACGCCACCGTGCTGCTGCTCGCGCACATCGGATCCACCCCGTGCGGTACCGCAGTGGATCCGCAGGCGACGCCGAAGGCGCTCGACCGGCTCGGCTGGCGCACTCGCGAAGGAGGATCGGTGGACCGGTGGAGGGTGCGTGATCTGCCGGCAGCGACCGTGCTGCGGAACATCACCCCGGAGCAGGACAGGCGTGCCGTGCGCGGCGACTGGTCCGACGCGGCCCGGGCGCTGGCGCGGGAGGCGCTCGCGCAGGCATGACGGCGTCGGCCGCGGATGCAGAAGGCCCGGAACGTCATGTCTGATGGACCCATGACCGCCGACGCCACCGCCCTCGCCCGCACCCTCACCGGGATCGACTCCCGCAGCTACGGCGCCTACAAGCAGCTGAAGGGCAGCTACGAACTGGGCGTGTGCCGCCTCGTGGTCGATCACGTGCAGGTCGACCCCTACGCCCCGCCGTCGCTGATGCGGGTGATCGTCGATCGGGCCGACGCCGACCTGCCGGAGGATCTGCTCTCCGATCACCGAGGCCGCGTCGCGACCACGGACTTCCTGGCCCGCGCCGTCGCCCGCGTCGCCGCGGAGCTGGGGGAGGGGATCAGTGCCGGCGCCCCGGGCCAGGAGGTGCTCGAGCGCACCAGCGTCGCCCTCACCGCCGAGGGCGTCGAAGCGCGGCTCTCTGTCCCTCTGCCCGCCGCTGGGCGCCGGATCCGCGGCCGCGAGGCGGCCCGTCTGCTCACCGAGCACCTCCCTCGCCTCGCCGAGGCGGCGCTGCTCCACGCGAGCCTGGACGACGACGCGCTGCGCGAACACGTCACCCTCCACCGCGACCAGGAGGCGCTGCGCGACCAGCTCGCCGCGCGAGGCCTCGTGGCCTTCGTGGGAGACGGTGCGATCCTGCCCCGCCGCTCCGGCGACTCTGACCTGCCGCTTCAGGGCGGCGCCGTCCCCTTCGAAAGCCCTGACTCGCTGCGGGTCGCCTTCGCGCTGCCGAGCGGCCGAAGCGTCACCGGGATGGGCGTGCCGGAAGGCGTCACCGTGATCGTGGGCGGCGGCTATCACGGCAAGTCCACGCTGCTACGCGCGCTCGCCAAGGGTGTGTACCCGCACCGGGCGGGCGACGGCCGCGAATGGGTGATCACCCGGGCCACCGCCGCCGCGCTCCGCGCCGAGGACGGCCGCGCCGTGACCGGCGTGGACATCTCGCCCTTCCTCACCGGCCTGCCGTCCGGCACCGACACCCGCGCCTTCTCCACCACCAACGCCTCGGGCTCCACCTCCCAGGCCGCCTCCCTCGTCGAAGCGGTCGACGCCGGCGCCTCCGCGCTGCTGATCGACGAGGACAGCGCCGCCACCAACATGATGTTCCGCGACGAGCGGATGCGCGCCCTGGTCCCGGCCGAGCGTGAACCCATCACCCCGCTCGTGGACCGGGTCCGCCCGCTGCTCACCGAGCGCGGCGTCTCCACCGTGCTGGTCGCCGGCGGCTCCGCAGCCTTCCTCGACGTCGCCGACCACGTGATCGCGCTCGATGAGTACATCCCCCGCGACGTCACCGCCCAGGCCCGCGCGCTCGCCGAGCAGCGGGCGCCGGCGCCCACGGAGGGCGTGTTCGCCGCAGCCCGCCCCCGCATCCCGGCCCCGGGCACGCTGCGCCCACCGGGCAAGAAGAAGCCCGCCAGTGCGCGAGGCCGGGACACGATCCGCCTCGGGCACGAGCACATCGACCTCGCCGCCATATCCCAGCTGGTCGACGCCGCCCAGACCCAGGCCATCGCCCACGCCCTGGACCGCCTCGCCGAGCTGCTCGACCAGCCCGGACCAGGCGCTGCTCCGCTCACGCTCGAACAGGCGATCACGACGCTGTGCGAGCGGATCGACGCCGAGGGACTCGACGTGCTCTCACCCCACCGCGGCCACCCCGGCCACCTCGCCCGGCCCCGCCCGCTCGAGCTGCACGCGGCCGTGAACCGCTGGCGGGGGCTGCGGCTCATCTGACGAGCCCGGCGGCCATGCCGATCAGCGCGTCGTCGACGTCCCTGCCGGACGCAGCTCCAGATACACGACAGCGCGGTCCGCGGCAGCGATCTCCGCCCCGCCAGCTCCCGGTGTCGCCGGGTCGATGTGAGCGAGCTGCAGCACGCCGTGAACGCCCAGAGCGACCTCATCCCCGATCTCCAGCAGCACGATCTCGCGGCCTTCCGGGACCGTGATCTCCAGCTGCGCCCGCAGCCCTTCGCCACCATCGGGGAGTTCCCCGACGCGTGCGGAAAGGACTCCCACCTCCACCGCTGCGAGCATCGCCCGGGTGGATTGGAGGATCCTGGCGCGCGTGGTGCCGTCATCCGTGGTCATGGTGCTGGTCATCGCAGTGCCTTCCAGGGCCCGCGGGCCCACTCGGAGGAGGGTGGCACGACGTGCGTCGCGTCCATGTTCTGGCCGAGCTGCTCATCGCTCAGATGCAGGCGGCGGTCGCCGTTTTTGCCTCCATAGTGATCTCCGGCGCCCCACGGGTTCTCGAGCACCACGTTCCCCTCGGCGTCGACTTCGGTCATCACATATGCGTGGTTCTCGACCAGAGGCGGATCGGTCGCCGTCCTGCCTTCGGTCCCGAAGATCACGGTGTAGCCCTGATCGTGGAGGTATTGCGCGGCGAACTGGTTCAGCTCGACCCCGTCGGAGTAATCGTAGAAGCCGCCGATGCCGTTCTCGACGTCGGTCTCGGCACTGAGCGGCACCATCATGGTCGGTGCCGGGACTCCGGTGATCGCCTCGATCATCGCTTCCGAGTAGCCCGAGTACGTGCCGTCCTCCTGGAGGACCCCGTGCCGGATGAGCGCCGCCTCGTACAGCGTCATCCAGTTCTGGCGGCCATCGGAACCCCTCGCCCCCTCGGGCAGCACGTCGCCCTCGACGGTGTGGACCACGGGACGACCGTTCTCGAAGAGCGTCACCTCGTACACCCCCGGTGAGACCTGCTCGAGGTTGTTCATGAAGAACTCGGCATCCTGCTCGGACAGCCCGCCGAGCAGGGCGATCGTGACGCAGTTCGGGATGCCGCGCTGATTCATCGCCGCAATGCCGAACTCGGACGGGTCATCGATCGGGATATCATCGCGGATGTCGGTGCGATCCTGAAGGGGCCACTTGCCGCCGTCCTCCCACCACCAGATGAACGCCTCGCCGGTGTCGTCGTACTCGGCGGCCCCGGCCTGCCCGCCGCCCGCCGCCTCGGTGCTCGAGGCCTGCTCCTGCTCGTCGGCATGACTGCGCAGCTCGTCACCGCGCCCACGCAGCTGGTCGGACACCTGCTCGGCGTCGGTGACCGCCTGCTCCAGACGCTCGCGGAACTCGTGGGCGTCCTCTCCCTGCCACTGCATGCTCCTGGCTGCGGTCTGCAGCGTCCCGACCATCGCGCCGAGCCGCTCTGCCCCAGACCCGACCCGCGCCGCGCACCCCCGCAGCGCCTCCACATCCGCCCCGTGAAACACCGCTGCCCCCCTCGTCACCATTCCTGATGGTCCACGAATGTAGTGAGAGATGAGGGGATTGCCCATGGGGAGAAGTCCCCGGACACCTCGCCCGGCCGCGCCCGCTCGAGCTGCACGCGGCCGTGAACCGCTGGCGGGGGCTGCGGCTAGTGCGCGGGTCCGCCGCGTCGGGCGTGAGATGACCACTGTGCACAGCGAACGCCCAGGAGTAGGATTGAATCCTACTCATGTGGCAGGAGGCGCCATGCGCACTACGAAACAGCTCAGCATCACCCTTCCTACGGGCATGGCTGATGCGGTGAAGGAGCGCGTTGCATCGGGCGCGTATGCGAGTGAGAGCGAAGTGCTCCGCGATGGACTGCGCGCCCTGTTCGCGCGCGATGAGGCTGTGGAAACTTGGCTGCGCTCTGACGTCGTCGCAGCGTACGACGAGCTGCGCGCCGATCCGTCGCAGGCGATCAGCGCCGACGACATGCGCGCGCATCTTGCGATGGTCCACGAGGAGCGCACTGCGTCGAGCGGGGCATGAACCGTCGTGTCGTCTACGCTCCGCGAGCACGAGAGCAACTGACCGACCTCTATACATGGATTGCAGATGAGTCCGGATATCCGGAACGCGCTGCTGGCTATCTGGCCGCGATTCTCGATTACTGCGACGGATTGGTCGTCTTCCCGTACATCGGCGTTGCGCGCGATGATCTCCGGCCCGGTCTGCGCACAATCGGATTCCGTCGTCGAGTCGTGATCGCCTTCGCGGTGACAGAGGAAGCCGTCGAGGTGCTTGGCGTCTACTACGGCGGGCGCGACTACGAAGCCCTCATCGCCGCAGAGCTCGAGTAGTCGCCCCAAAGCGCAGGCGGTGCCTCAGGGCGTACTTCTTTGTGCTGATCGCACCTACCCCACCCACTCCAGGAACTCCTCCGCCGTCAGCACCGGCTTGCCCCACCGCGCCGCGTTCTTCGCTTTCGTGGACTGCGATCCCGCCTCGGCCACCACCAGCACATCGGTGCGCACCTTCGTCAGGTTCGGGACGGCCACGAGCCCGCGCGCCTCGGCCATGGCGTGCAGCTCCTCCTTCTCGAGCCAGCCGTGCCGCGGGGAGTGGACGGTGCCGGAGAAGCACACCTTCGCGCCCGGCACCAGCACGTCGGCCGCGAGCACGGGCCCGTCGGCCTCGAAGCCCTCCGGCAGCACACTCACCCCGAAGTGCTGCTCGACCGCGCGCAGACGCTCCACCACCTCGGCGTCGGGGGAGAGCACCCGCTGCCAGGTCAGCTCGAGAAGACGCGCGAGCATCGCGGCGGAATCGTCCTCCGCGCCCAGGTTGCCGCCCACCACGAAGGCCGTCGGCGCCGTCGTGCCGGAGGTCCCGGACGCGCGCGCGAGCAGATACCCGTGCCCGGTCGCGACCTGCCGGAACGCCATCCCGGTGCCCGGCAGCTCGCCGCCGTCGGCCCGCACCCGGCGGGCCGCATCCCGGATCGCGCGGGCCCGTTCGAGCGCCGTCGGCGCCGCGAGCCGCCGACGCTCCTCGGCAGTCAGCAGACGCTCCGGCACCTCGATCCCCAGCGGCACCGGCTCCACGATCCCGTTGCGCTTCAGCTCGAAATCGACGTGCGCGAGCTGACGATCCACCCCGACACCCACGGGCACCCGGCCGGCCAGCAGCGCCGACAGCGCCGGCCACGCCTCGGCCAGCAGCGGCGCAAGCTGCACGTCCCGCGTGGTGAGCCCGAACTCGTCCCGCGCGGAGAACAGATCCGAGGTGGGGTTGATGACGGTGGAGATCTCGTCGCCGTCGTCGGTGACCACCGCGATCTCCACCGGCCGGGGCCGCCACCGATCTCCGACGGTGCCCACCGTCAGCACCGACAGGTACGCCTCGCCGAGCGTGTCCGTCGCCGCGGCGCCGGTGGCGAGATAGCGGCGAACCCGCTGATCCGTCTTCAGATCCCGCGGAAGCACCTCGCGCTTCAGCACCAGCCCCTCGAGGCTCGTGCAGCGCGACAGCGCCACATACAGCTGACCGTTCGCGAAGGTGCCTCCGGTGAGGTCCACGACCACCCGGTCCAGGGTCTGCCCCTGGGACTTGTGGATCGTGATCGCCCACGCCAGCTTCATCGGCAGCTGCGTGAACGTGCCCACGATCTCGTGCACCAGCGAGCCGCCCTCGACGCTCGGCCGGGTGATCTCCCAGGTGTGCTCGCGCACGTGCTCGGTGCGGCCGTCGCGCAGCAGCACCGTGACCACGGGCCCGTCCTCATCAGCACCGATCGCCGTGATGCGGCCCAGGGTGCCGTTGACCCAGCGGTCCGACGGGTCATTGTTCAGCAGCATGACCTGCGCGCCCACCGCGATCCGCAGCGTCTCCTCGGTGGGATGCTCGAACCCGTCGGTGCTGCCGGTGAGGCGGGCGGTGAACGTGAGTGCCGGATCCGGCAGCCGCTCCAGCATCTGCCTGTTCCGCGCGCCGACGATCCGGTTGGTGGTCGCGAGTGTCAGCCAGAACTCATCCAGCGCAGGCTCGAACTCGGCGTCGGTGCGCAGGTTCAGCTCCGCCCGCGCATCCTCCAGCAGCGTCCCCTCCCGCACCGCGTTCAGCAGGTGCACGAGCGCGTCATCGCCCTGCTGACGGAACACCGTGGACAGCTCCACCACCGGGAACGTCTCGGTGTCGAAGGAGCGGGCGGAGAAGAAGAACGGGGTGCCGAAGCGCTCCTCGATCCAGCCCGCCTCCTGATCGGTGACCACCGGCGGCAGCTGGTACAGGTCCCCCACCAGCACCAGCTGCACCCCGCCGAAGGGTGTGCCGGGCCGGGGCCCGTAGAGCTCCAGCGCGGCGGTGAGCGCGTCGAACAGATCCGCCCTCACCATCGACGCCTCATCGATGATCAGCGTGTCCAGGTTCTTCAGCGCCTTCGCGAAGCGGCCCGGGTAGTAGCCGGGACCGCGCACCGTCTCCTCGGTGACGCCGAGCGGGAACGAGAACAGGCGATGGATCGTGTACCCGTCCACGTTCAGCGCCGCGATCCCCGTGGGGGCGACCGTGATCGTGGACCGCTCGGTGTGCTCGAGATAGTGGCGGATCAGCGTGGACTTGCCCGTGCCCGCCTTGCCGGTGAGGAACAGGTGATGGCCGGCGTGCAGGTGGTCCAGCGCCGCCCGGAAGTCCTCGGTGATGGTGAGCGGCGCGGCGGCAGCGGGCGGTGCCGGCGCCGCAGCGGGGCCCGGCGTGTCAACTGCCGCGGACGCCGGCACGTCAACAGCCAGCTGACGACCCAATTTCTGCGATTCTTGGTTCGCCAGCGGGCTGTTGCGCTGCTCCGCCGGGGCCGCCGCCGGAGCCGCAGCCGCCGAAGCCGCCGCCGGGCCCACCGCCGCGGGGGCGGCGCCGCTCACGCCCATCGCGGCACGGTACTGCGCGGCCAGCTCGGCCTTGATCCGCCCGCGATCACCGACGGCGATGCCCTGTGAGCGGGCCCAGGCCCTGATCGCGGTGGGGGAGAGGTCAACGGGGCGAGCGTCGCCCGCCGGCACCGGAACGGGTGCCACCGCCGCAGCGGGGGACGGCGCACCACTTGCCGCGGACGCTGGCACGTCGACAGCCAGCTGACGACCCGTTCCGGGCGGATTCTGGTTCGTCAGCCGGCTGTCGCGCTGCTCTGCGGGGGCTGCCGCACGCAGTGCCCGCGTCGCCGTGAGCGGGGCGTCGTAGCCGGTCTGCGCATCCAGCGCCAGAAATCGCTCGAGCAGCCCTGCCGTCGCCGCCGCATCCCCGAGCGCCGAATGCGCCTGCTGATGGGGCACGCCCAGCGCCGCGCAGCACTCGGCGAGAGTGCGTCGCCGCAGCTGAGGCAGGTACAGCGTGCTGCCCTGCAGGGTGCAGTAGGTGGAGAAGCGCGGCATCGGCATCCCGGCACGGGCGAACTCCGCGCGCAGGAACTCCACGTCGAACTCGGCATTGTGCGCGACGACCACGAAGCCCTGCAGAGCGATCCCGATCGTGACCGCGAGATCCGCGAAGCGGGGTGCGCCGGCGACATCCGCGTCGGTGATCCCATGGATGTGGGTGGCACGCACGGGAATGCCGGGGTTGATCCGCGTGCTCCAGCGGTGAAGCTCCCGTCCGTGCACATCGGTGTGCACGATCGTGATCTCGAGGATCCTCTCCCGCGAGGGGTCCAGCCCGGTGGTCTCCACATCGAGCACGGCGAAACGCGCCGCGGAGGCAAGGGACGGGGAGTCGGCACCGAGCTGCGACGACGAGCGCTGGCGAAGACGATCACGCAGCCCCACAGCCACCCCTTCCGTGCAGTCCATCGGACGTCCCCCTGATCATCCCAGACGGGGCCGACCGATGAACGGCCATGCGTATCCTGGCTCGACCACAGCATGAAAGGCCTCGTCATGACCGATCGAACCCAGCAGCCCGCCGAAGAGCCCGTCCCTGAGACCGGCGAGCCGCCGATCCCCACCCTCGAGGAGGACCAGTCGATGGCGCCCCGCCCGGAGGAGGAGGTCGCGGACCAGCTGCGGTCCGAGCCCGACCCGCACGGTCGCCCTCACGACGACGAGTGAGCCCGGCCGGCGTGATCACGGTGGTCGGCTCGATCAACGTCGACCTCATCGCCCAGGTGCGCAGGCACCCGCTGCCGGGGGAGACCCTCCACGGCACCGGCGGGCAGATGCTGCCCGGCGGCAAGGGCGCGAACCAGGCCGTCGCCGCCGCCAAGCTGGGCGGGGACGTGCGGATGATCGGCGCGGTCGGCACCGACGCCCAGGCCCAGGTGGGTCTGACCGGTCTGCGCGCCGCCGGGGTGGACCTGACCGGCGTGCGCAAGGTCGAGGGGCCGACGGGCCTGGCCATCGTCACCGTGGCGGAAGACGGTGAGAACTCCATCGTGGTGATCGCCGGCGCCAATGCGTCGGTGGACGCCGCCCAGGTGGCGTCGGCGAAGAAGGTGCTCGAGGCCTCCGCGATCGTGGTGTGCCAGGGCGAGATCCCGCGCGACGGGATCGAGGCCCTGCCGGCCCTGGTCACCGGACGGTTCCTGCACAACCCCGCCCCGGTCATGGAGCTCGACCCCGCGGTGCTTCGCGCCTCGAACCCACTGGTGGTCAACGAGCACGAGGCCGCCCTGGTCCTCGCGCAGCTCACTCCTGGTGCCGACGGGACGGGGGACCCGGAGCAGATCGTCGCCGCACTCCGCGACGCAGGGATCGCCTCGATGGTCCTCACCCTGGGGGCACAGGGCTCCCTGGTGGCTGACGCCGACGGACTCCACCGCATCCCCGCTGCCCCGGTCACCGCGGTGGATACCACCGGCGCCGGCGACGCGTTCATCGGTGCGCTCGCCGTGGGCCTCGCCCGGGGCGAGTCCCTCCTGGCCGCTGCCCGCCTCGCCTCCCAGGTGGGGGCGTACGCGGCGACCGGCAACGGCGCCCAGCCCAGCTACCCCAGCACCGGCGACGAGCTGCCCCCGCTCGCGGAGGTGAACGCATGAAGCGCGGCGGGATCCTCCACCCCGAGCTGTCCGCGCACCTGGCCCGCCTGGGCCATACCGACACCTTCGTGATCGGTGACGCGGGCCTGCCCGTGCCGCCCGGGGTGGCGCGCGTGGACCTCGCGGTGACCCTCGGCGTGCCCGGCTTCGCCGAGGTGCTGGATGCGATCCTCGCCGAGATCGAGGTGGAAGGCGCGGTCATCGCCACCGAGGCAGCGGGCTCGCCGGTCGGTGCGCTGTTCGATGCCCGCCTCCCGGGCTCCGAGACGGTGCCGCATGAGGAGTTCAAGCAGCTGACCGGTCAGGCACGGTTCGTGGTGCGCACGGGGGAGACCACCCCGTACGCGAACGTGATCGTGCGGTGCGGGGTGCCGTTCTGACCTGGAGGTATCACTGCTAGATCGGCAGCGTGAAAGCGGGGGCATCCACTGACCGATGGGTGCCCCCGCTTCGGCGTGCACGGGGTGCGTCTCGGGATGGCGCGTGGGCCGCCCTGACTCGCAGAATCTCGTGTCAGCCCGGTGAGGCGGGATACTTCACCCGAGTCTTCTCCAGCTTGTCCAGCACGATCGGGACTGCCGCACGATCAGGTGACAGTCCGATCCGACTGGCTGCCCCGATGCCCGCCCTCCGTGCCACCATGCTGCTATGAGCGCTGAGTCCTCCATGCCGTATGTGAGCGAGCAGGACATCATCCGCTTCACCGGAACGACCGCCGCCCAGCGGGGCAAGCGCTACAGCCGCTCGGGCGCCGTCGGGAGGGTGGCCTGGGAGGAGTCCGCCACCTCCACCCGGGCGGGCACGCTCACCCTGGAGGGCGAGGTGCGCGGGACCCGCGCTCAGCCGTACCGCACCCAGGTCACCCTGCGGGAGAACCGCGCTCGGACCGCAGCGGCGGGCCCCTCGATGTCGCTGGGGCTGACGGCCCGAGAGCCGGTCCACTCGTGGTGCACGTGCCCGGTGGGCACGGCCTGCAAGCACGCCGCGGCTCTCATGTACACCGTGACCACCGAGGCGATGCGCAGTGGGCTGCTGCGCGCTTCCGACGACGGTCTCGGTGACGCTCTCGACCAGGCAGCCCGTGCACCGCGATCCCGCGAGGTCTCGCCGCCACCATCCCCTGCACCGTGGCGCCGCACCCTGGCACCGCTGATCGATGTCGCCACGAGCCGTGAGACCACGGCGTTGGCGCTCGGGGTCGAGCTCCGGGCCGGCGCGCGCGGGCACGCCGTCTCGCGGTACTCCTCGGTCCCCGCGACGACCGCGAGTGTGGAGAAGGGGGCACTGCTCAGTGTCGGGCTGCTGCCCCTGCGCGCGGGGGCCGCGAAGCCATGGATCAAAGGCGGCCTGTCCTGGAGTGCGTTCCAGTACTCGACCTCCCAGTACCCGACCGCCCACTCCGAGTTCCCCGCGGAGCACGCCGAGCTGCTGGGCCGGCTCGCGCGGGCGGCAGCCCTCGACCAGCCGTACGGCGGCTACTCCGACGAGCGGCTGCTCCTGGACGATCTGCGCTCCCGCGACGGCTGGGAGCTGCTGGGTCAGGCAGTCCGCGCAGGGGTTCCGCTGGTCGGCATGGGAATCATCGCGGACGTCACCTGGCAGGACCCGGCCCACGTGCACCTCGAGGTCCAGGCCGACGGCGGTGATCTCCTCGTCTCCGCGATGGCCGAGATCGACGGCGTGCCGCGCACCGATCTGCGCCCCGCCGGCCCTGGCGGGTTCATCGACGTCAGGACGGCTCCCCGCGCCACCAGCGTGCAGGTGGTGCTCCATCCCGCCGCGAAGCCCATGCCCGAGACCGTGCGCCGGCTGCTGGAGCACGAGGACACGCTGCGGATCCCGGCACCCGATGCCGAGGAGTTCCTTCGCGACGTCGCCCCGCAGCTCCGCTCCGTCATCGAGGTGACCAGCACGGACGCCTCGGTCGAGTTCCCAGAGCCGGCCCGGGCGCGGCTCGAGCTGGAGGTGCGGCACCTGTCCGAGGACCGGGCCGAGCTGCACTGGGCGTGGGCCTACGATGCTCCCCGCCGAAGAGTCCCCCTCGGCCGCGAGCTGAGCGGGCCGCGCGATGCCGTCCATGAGGGCGCGGTGCTGGAGTCCGTGCGCGAGCACTGGGAGGACGCGGCCGCCCGGGCCGAGCAGCAGCTCGCCGGTGTCGATGCCGCTGCCTTCGTCGACCAGGTGCTGCCCGCGCTGCAGACGCTCGAGCACGTCGACGTCCGCGAGATCGGAACCCGACCGCGCTACGCCGAGCTGCGGGGAGATCCGTCGCTGCGCATCTCCCAGGCCGACTCCACGGACCCGCAGGACAACGACTGGTTCGACCTCGGGTTCGAGGTCACCATCGGCGGCCACCCGGTGCCCTTCACCGCTGTCTTCACCGCCCTGACCCGGGAGGAGCCCTCCGTGCTGCTTCCTGACGGCACCTACTTCCGGCTGGACCATCCCACCTTCGACCGGCTCCGGACGCTGATCCAGGAGGCCGGGGCGATGGACGACTGGGAGCCCGACTCCCAGCGCATCAGCCGGTACCAGGTGAGCCTGTGGGACGAGCTCGAGGACCTCGCTGACAAAGCACTCGACACCACGGCGTGGCGCGAGAGCGTCGGCGCCCTCAGAGCCCTCGAGCAGATCCCGGTGCCGGAGGTGCCAGCAGGACTGCAGGCGACGCTGCGCCCCTACCAGCACGAGGGTTTCGCGTGGCTGTCGTTCCTCTACGACCACCATCTGGGCGGGATCCTCGCCGACGACATGGGACTGGGCAAGACCCTGCAGACCCTCGCCCTGATCATGCGCGCCCGCACCCTCCGCCCTGACGCGCCACCGTTCCTGGTCATCGCGCCCTCCTCGGTGCTGTCGGTGTGGAAGTCCGAGGCCGAACGGTTCGCCCCGCAGCTGGACGTGCGCATCCTGGACTCGACCACCGCTCGACGCGGCAGCACGGTCGCCGAGGCCGCAGCCGGCGCGGACGTCGTCGTCACCAGCTACGCCCTGCTGCGGATCAACGAGGAGGACTACGCCGCTCCGGGCTGGGACGGTCTGATCCTGGACGAGGCGCAGTTCGTCAAGAACCGCGTGACCAAGGCGCACCGGGCTGCCCGCCGCATCCGCGCCCCGTTCCGCCTGGCGATCACCGGCACCCCGATGGAGAACTCGCTCTCGGACGTCTGGGCGATCCTGTCCCTCACCGCGCAGGGCCTGTTCCCCTCCTGGCAGCGCTTCCGGCAGGAATACCTCACGCCCATCGAGCGTGCCGAGTCCGGTGAGGAGGGACGCCGGCTTTCCGAGGAACGCCTGGGTCGGCTCCGGCGACGGATCCGCCCGTTCATGCTGCGCCGCGGTAAGGGCGCGGTGGCGTCGGACCTGCCCCCGAAGCAGGAGCAGGTGGTGAGGGTCCCCCTGCAGCCCGCCCATCGGCGGCTGTATGATCGCGTGCTGCAGCGCGAACGGCAGAAGATGCTGCGCCTGCTGGAGGACATGGACCGGAACCGGTTCGTCGTGTTCCGCTCCCTCACACTGCTGCGGATGCTGGCGCTGGACCCGGCGATCGTCGCCGAGGAGCACGCGAAGGTGCCCTCCTCGAAGCTGGACGCGCTGCTGGAGCACCTCGACGAGATCCTGGCCGAGCAGCACCGGGTGATCATCTTCAGCCAGTTCACCTCGCACCTGGCGCGAGTGGGCCAGGCACTCGAGGACCGGGGCGTGCGCTACGCCTACCTCGACGGCTCCACCCGCGATCGCGCCGGCGTGATCGACTCCTTCCGCAGCGGCGACCAGCCGGCGTTCCTGATCAGTCTGAAGGCCGGCGGGTTCGGCCTCACCCTCACCGAGGCCGACTACGTGTTCCTGCTGGATCCCTGGTGGAACCCCGCCGCGGAGGCGCAGGCGGTCGACCGTGCCCACCGCATCGGGCAGACGCGCAGCGTCATGGTGTACCGCATGGTCGCCGAGAACACCATCGAGGAGAAGGTGCTGGCCCTGCAGGAGCGCAAGGCCGCGCTGTTCAACGCGCTGACCGACGGGAACCAGGCCTTCAACGGCACCCTCACCGCCGACGACGTGCGGGAGCTGCTCGCCGGCGATGGGTGAACGCTGCAGTGCGCCGGCGGATGCAATGTGCTGCGGCGACCGGACCGCCACGTCGCGTCATTGTCAGTCGTCGAGGAACCCCGAGGGGATGTCGCGCGCGGTATGCAGCACCCGGTGGACGCGGTCCCGGTGGCGAAGGTATGTCACCGCCGGACGGCGTGGCGTGCGGAGCTCAGCAGCAGACCGGGCTCGATGAGCAGGTTGATCGCGATATGAGCGGCGACGGCGGGCAATACGATCCTCCCGGAGGCGAGGTATACCAGCGCCATCAGCACGCCGAGCCCGAACGTCGACAGCAGGATCGGCAGCACCGCCTTCCAGCTGCGCCCGAACACCACCCAGATCGTGTGCGTCGCCGCGAAGAGCAGCGCGGAGACGATGATCTGCAGCACCGTTCCCAGGCCCGCCGCCGCGAACCACGACATGAGGAGATGCCGGAAGAACATCTCCTCGATCAGGCCGGAGCCGAGCGCCAGCGGGACGGCGAGAGCCCGGAACCAGGACACCTCGAGAGCCACCGGACGGATCTCCGGGACGGCCCATAGCGTGTATCCCGCATAGCAGGCTGCTGCGAGAGCGGCGACGATCCACCCGGAGGCGGGGATGTCGGTGCCCAGACCGAGTTCCGCGGCGAAAGCGGCGGCATCCGGACCGGCCCAGAGGAGCAGCCCGAGCGCGAATACGACGATCACGCCCGCGGCCAGGCGCGCCGTGCGGCGGCGGGCAGCAGTCTCAGCCGTCGTCGAGGTCGTCGCCATCACGCCGTCCACTGTAGGTGGCCGCATCTCTGAGTGGCTGCTGCGGCGGCTCGGCCGCCCATCTCAGGCCTGGCGCGCCGTGAGCTCCCGTGTCAGCCAGATGGCCAGCTCGTTCTCGTCGGCCGCGAGCCCGTTGGGGAGCCACATGACGGGCTGTGACTCCTCCTCGGTTCGTGCGAGATCGAGCTCGACGCCCGCTGAGTCTCCGCTCTGGCGGCGGCGCTCCTGCTCGGTGACGGCGAGGATGACGAAGGAGCTCGCGCCCGAGCGCATCACGGAGACGTCGGTGATCTGCGACCACGGGATCGGACCGGCCGTGCCGCGCCCCACCGTGATGCCCTCGGCGGTGACGACTGCGGCGGGCTGCCTCGAGAGTGCCCGGCGCACGAGCACCACCACGGAGACGATGGAGACGAGGACCAGCAGCCAGCCGACCAGGGCGAGCACCAGATCGGCGGCGAGGCCGAGGGCGAGCCCGATCAGGCCGACCACCAGCATCACCAGTGCCAGGAGGACGCTCTTGAGCCGCGACCGGTGGAGCGCGACCTCCTCCCTGCGGGACAGCGCCGCTGCCCATGCCTCGATCTGAGGGGAACTGGTCATGTCTCCGGTGGTCTGCATGCCTCGTCGTACTCCTTCTGTGTGCCAGGGCCCCGGACAGGGCCGACGACCAGGCTAGTGTGCGGTGCCTGCGCTCCCACCAGACGATCCACAACCACCGTGTACTAGAACTAGTACGTGGGTGTACGGTGATCTCGTGGCCGATGTGACCCGGACCGAGCTGAATCAGCAGACCGCGCGTGTCCTCGCCCGCGTCGAAGCCGGCGAGCAGATCACCGTGACCGATCGTGGCCGCCCGATCGCGCAGCTGACCCCAGTGCCCTCGAATCGCCGGGCGCGCCGACTCGCCACCGGAGCGCTGCGCCCCGCCACGGAGCGAGGCATTCCGGAGATCCGCACCCCGCTGCACGGTTGGAGCACCGAACAGATGCTCGAGGACATGCGCGGAGACCGGGCGTGATCTACCTCGACACCTCCGCGGCGTACAAGCTGCTCAGCCGGGAGCCCGAGGTCAGCGAGGTCGAGGCGCTGTTCGCCGATGGAGCCGAGCTGCTGTCCTCACGGCTGCTCGAGGTCGAGCTGCAGGCGACCGTGCGCCGCCGAGGGGGATCGCTGGAGGACGTCGCGGCGATCCTGCGCCGCGTCGAGCTCGACGCGGTCGACGACGAGATCATCGACCACGCCCGGTCCCTGCAGGCGGGACTGCGCGCACTGGACGCGCTGCACCTGTCGACCGCGCTGCTGTACGGGGCGGACGTCTCCGCGATCGCCACCTACGACCGCGAGCTCGCCCTCGCGGCGCAGCGCCACGGCCTCGCGATCCTTCGCTGACCCTGGGCCGACCGCGGTCGTGACAGCTGCCGGAATGTCCCCGCGAGCGCCACGGTCCTGGGTGTGGAGACTCCTCATCGCGCCCGACCGGGCGGTGCGGGTGCGCGCCCCCGGCGCCTTGATCCCGAGGCCCACACCCCCTCCCAGCATCCTCCCGGCCGAACAGTGTTCAATAAATCCACCAGCACCGCGGCGCCCGCCCGGTGGCGGACTCGGCGAAGGAGCTGGATCATGAGTGACGTCCTGGCAGTGATCGGTGTCGGAGGAATGGGTGAGGCGATCGCCCGGCGGTCCGGGGCGGGCAGGCAGCTGCTGCTCGCGGACTTCGACGAGAGCACCCTGGAGCGGGTGGCCGAGGCCCTTCGCGGCGACGGCTTCGCGGTGACCGCCCGGAAGGTCGACGTCACCTCCCGCGAGTCGGTCGCCGCGCTCGCCGCCGCGGCCGCCGAGCTCGGCCCGGTCACCGGCGTGGTGCACACCGCCGGACTCTCCCCGATGCAGGCGCCGACCGCCGCGATCCTGCGGGTGGATCTGTACGGCGTGGCCGTCAGCCTGGAGGAGTTCGCGAAGGTGGTCGCCCCCGGCGGGTCCGGGATCGTCATCGCCTCGATGGCCGGGACCTTCACCGTGGGCCGCTTCCCCGCAGAGATGGAACAGGCCCTGCTGGCCACCCCCACGGAGGAGCTGCTGTCGCTGCCGTTCCTGCAGGAGGGGGCAGTGGCGAACGCCGGTGTCGCCTACAGCATCTCCAAGCGCGCGAACCAGCTGCGGGTGCATGCGGCCGCGACCGCCTGGGGTGAGCGCGGAGCGCGGGTGAACACCATCAGCCCCGGTGTGATCTCCACGCCGATGGGCCAGGAGGAGCTGGCGGGGGAGAGCGGTGAGGGCATGCGCGCCATGATCGCGGGCTCCGGCAGCGGGCGCGTGGGCACCCCCGCCGACATCGCCGCCGCGGCCGCCTTCCTGCTGGGCCCTGACTCCACCTTCGTCACCGGCACCGATCTGCTGGTCGACGGCGGCGTGGTGGCCGGGGTGCGCAGCGGCCGGATCACTCTTCCCCAGTCCTGACCCCAGTCCTGAGGGGCAGGGGCTGCGGGCCCCCCTCGCTCACGCTCCGGCGGCCGACGCGGTGGTGCCGCGCCGACGCCGGAGCGGGAGTGCTCAGTCCCCGAAGCGCGCCACCAGTCGTCCGGTGACCTGGTTGTTCCTCAGCCTCTCGAGGCCCTCGCCGATGCCCGAGAAGGGGATCTCCTCGAAGCGCGGGGTGATCTCGCCGCGGACCATCAGGTCGTAGACCTCCTCGATGTCCTCGACCGTGCCGCCGAGGGAGCCCTCGATGGTCTTGCCCAGGATGGAGTTGGTGGCAATCGTGAAGGTCGGCCTGCCGAGGCCCACCTGCACCACCTTTCCGCCGCGCCTGACCGCGTTCAGCGCCGTCTGCGTGGCCTCGAAGCCGGCGTAGTCGACGATCAGGTCGAAGTCGCCCGTCGCCATCGCCTGGCCGGTGGGCACCCACTCCTGTGCGTCTGCGACGCAGGCGGTGACGCCGGCCTCGAGAGCGAGCGGCCAGACGTCCTGCTTGGTCTCGGCGACGTGGACCTCGGCGCCCGCCAGCACAGCGGCGCGGGCGCCGATCTGGCCCAGTCCGCCGTACCCGATCACGCCGACCTTCATGCCGGCGCTCGCCCGGCCCACCTTGATCATGGCGTGGTAGCTGGTCATCCCCGCGTCGGTGCCGAGCGCGGCGAGGGAGAGGTCCAGGCCCTCCGGGACCCGCGCCAGATCACGGTGATCGGCGGCGAGCTGATCGGCGAAGCCGCCAGGGGTGAACATGCCCGTCGGCGGCTGGACGCCGGAGCTGCACACGCCCACCACGTCGCCCACGGCGAAGTCAGTGACCTCCGCACCGAGCGCGGTGATCACGCCCGCGTTCTCGTGACCCTGCGTCATCGGCAGGAAGGGCATCACGCCGTCGCCCACCTCCATGTACATGATGTCCGAGTGGCACAGCCCGGCCGCGCGCACGTCGATGATCACCTGCGTGGGCCCCGGGGTCGGCTCCGGCACTTCATTGAGCTGGATGGGGGCGCGGTCGCCCATGTACTGCCAAGCCTTCATGGCGTTCCCTTCGATGGTGGGTCCCGGCGGTGAGAGGTCGGGAGCGTGACGGCATCCTCGCCGTGCACGAATAGTCTAACAGTGTTCGGAAATGTGTTCACGGATCTGCGATGACGGATAATGGCCCCATGAACGGACGAGGGCCAGGGCGGCCGCGCGGGACCAGCCATGCCGAGATCCGCGATATCGCGCTCGAGCTCTTCCTCGAGCAGGGCTACGCGGCGACATCGCTGGTGAGCATCGCGCGCGAGGCCGGGGTCAGTCGCACCACCCTGTTCGCCTATTTCCGCACCAAGCGCGACATCATCTGGGCGGACCACGACCTGCGCGCGGCGGACATCGACCACGCCCTGGACTCCGGGCCCACCCATCCGGTGGTGGAACTGATCCAGCGCGGCCTGCTGGTCAACGCGCACTACGGGGTCGAGGAGCATGCGGCGCTCGCCGCCCGGATGCGGCTGACCGAGCGGGAGGACGAGCTGCGCGCCTACGCCACCTTGATCGCCCAGGACACCTCCGAGCGCGTCCTCCGGGGGGTGATCCGGCGGGTGCCCGAGGCTGATCCGGCCATGATCGGACTGGTCAGCGCCGCCTTGTCCGCCGCTGCCTCGCGCTGCCTCCGGGAGTGGGCGAGTCAGGAACGGCCCACGGTCCCTCTCGAGGAGCACGTCGCGCAGGGCGTCCGCCCGCTCGTGGAGGCCCTGCGACCGCTGTTGCCGTGAGCGCGGTGACCCGGTGGCCGTGTCCCCGCTCCGCCAGTGAGCAGGAGTGCAGGTGCCGCCCTGAAGGGACCCGATGCCGTCTTCGCGGTCACGATGCACCCCCGTCATGAGAGTCGAGTGGCCGTGGACCAGCTCGAGAACCCGTGGTTCCCCTATCCCGGCTTATCCCGGGATGTACGGCGGCTTGAGCACGTCCATCCAGAGGAACCGGCTCGTCGTGAAGAGGTGGAGCCGGGTCGTCGGCGGCTCGGGCCAGGCCCATGTCATCACCGAGAGCGGGTGCGTGCTCGTCGAGGAGGGTTTCGTCTGAGCCGTGCGGAGGGTCTTCCCAGTACCCTGGCGGCCATGAACGACAAGAGGCTGCGGGCAGGTCGCGGTCCCGCCACCGCCGATCACGGCCTCGGGCCGGAGCTGACTCGTTCCGTCCCCCTGCCGGGGACCCCGGACGGCCACCGGCTGAACGCGAAGCTCAGGACGCAGGTGGTGCTGGCGATCGTCGGCCCCCTCCTGATCGTGCTGGCGGTGTACCTGGGCTCCCAGATCGACAGCGTGTATTTCCCGCTCCTCGGCACCGCAGGCATGGGGTGCGGCGGCATGGCTCTCGCCGTGCGGAGGCACGAGATCGTCACGATGCTGCAGGCCGAGCTGGTGATCCACGAGGAGGGGATCGTGGCGCATCGCGCCTCCGGCGACCTGGAGGTGATCCCGTGGGAGGAGGCGGCGGCGCTGCAGCCGCCCAAGCGCCCCGGACGGTCCTCGGCGTTCTTCGTGCTCCTCCGGAACCGCAGGCAGGTGCAGATCGCGCGGCTCTCCCTCTCCCCGAGGCAGGATCACGTGGGCAGGTGGCTCCCGCATCCGGACGCTGTGCCGCTCCTCGAGCACTACCTGGAATGGTGCCGACGGACCGGTCGCCTCCGAAGATCGAGCCGGTGAACGCCCGCGGATTCTGAGCGGTGCCAGCTCCGCCACAGAGCTGGACATTTCGCAGGGTCAGCTGCCGCGCGAGGTGGTCGAACATCGCGGAGCAGGCCTGCTGACAAGAAGCCTCAGTCCGGCCGGTGCATATCGAACTTCTGGGCCAGGTCGATCCCGAAGTACGCGCTGGGCCCGCCGGCCCGCAGCACCGGCTCCGCCGCGGCGGTGTCATAGATCCCTTCGACCAGCAACGACTCCTCGATATGGACGCCCACGACCTCGCCGACCACGAACCAGGAGCCGGAGGCTTCCCCGGAGGCTGCCTGCAGATCGATGATCTGGGTGACGCGGCATTCGAAATGCACCGGGGACGCAGCCACCCGTGGCGCGGCGATCTCGCTCGATGCGGCGGCCTCCAGCCCGGCGGCGTCGAACTCGTCGACCTCGGCGGTGGTCGCGGAGGCGTTCATCTGCTCGGCCAGAGGGCGCGTGACCAGGTTCCAGGTGAACTCGCCCGTGGCCTGGCAGTTGACGACCGTGTCCTTCCAGGCGTTGCTGGAGAACCCGACGAGCGGCGGGAGATAGTTCAGCGCAGTGAAGAACGAGTACGGCGCGAGGTTGCGGCGACCCTCGGCGTCCAGCGTGCCGATCCAGCCGATCGGACGCGGCCCGACGATCGCATTGAACGGGTCGTGGGGCAGGCGGTGCCCCTCGGAGGGCCGATAGAAGTGGGTCATCGGCTCATTGTGTCTCAGGACCGCACCCTGGCCAGGTGTGACGTCATCGCGACTGTGATGCTCTTCATCAGCGGCATCGTTGCAGGCCACGGCCGGATCTGTGCTGCTCCCAGGCAACTGTGAGGACCGCCATGGCGAACGTTGACACTGCCGAGCAGGATGAGACCCATGGCTTCCCCCGTGCGTCACTCCGCTCGTTCTTCCGCTGCTGGTTCCGCTGCTGGGCCCGACGCGCAGGATCCTCCCTCGCAGAGCCCGGGCGGTGAACCGGATCTGCAGATCAAGAAGCTCTCCCCGATGGGCCTGATCGCCAGTGGAGCGGCAGCGGCCACTGCGACGGTCATCGGCGGCCAGCTGGGCATCGCGGGCACCGTCATCGGCGCCGCGCTCACCTCGGTGGTCTCCGCCACGGCACTCGCCTTCTACACCGACTCGGTCACCAGGAGCACGCGAAAGCTCAAGGAAGTCGCCGCCCGGGGTCGCGAGCGCCCCCATTCCGCGCCGAAGAACGGTGTTCACTCCTCCCGCACGGGCGCTCGACGCGACCGCCCCGACGATGCGGAGAGCGCTCCCGGCGCGCTCGCCGGCATGGACGAGGCACCCTCCGATGCCTCCACCACCAGGCGCCGGATCGTGAAGATCGCCCTGCTGGCCGCCGTGATCGCACTGATCGGCATCGGCGCGATCTTCGGCATCCAGAGGATCACCGGCACCGAGCTGTCCCCGGGCACGGGACAGATCCAGCGGTCGGTCACCGGTTCCGACGCGGTCTCACCGCGAGGGGACTCCTCCTCGACGGACGACGGTCATGAACAGCAGGACGACTCTGAACAGGACATCTCCGAGCAGGGCGACGATCAGGCCCCGGCCACCGAGGTGCCGGAGGACTCCGGCCAAGGCTCCGGCGGGGAGCAGGACGACGGGACCACGACGGACCAGGGCGGCACCTCGGGCGGCCTGGACGAGGCTCCGATCGACCCGCCGACCTCACCCTCGGGGCAGGGCGACGGTGCGGGCTCGAGCGGTGGGGACAGTGGGAGCGGAGGCGCCGGCTCCGGCGAGTGAGCGCGCACGTCGGCCGGCGGCCGCACGAGCATCTCAGTGCACGTCAGCCTGCGAAGGACTGTGCAGGGAGGCCGCGAGCACCAGAAACCATGAGATCGATCCAACCACTGGGCTTGAGGGTGCTGAGCGAGAGCGATCGGCAGTACGGAACAGGTAACGTCGGTACCAACAATGGTGGCGCCCTCTCCTGCGGAGCCCGCCGCCTCCTGCACTCCTCGGCGACCCCGAGATCCTGGCCCTTCCTACCGACCCTCCCCAAGGAGAGCTCATGAGCGTTCCCCGCCTGCTCGACCACATCGTCATCGCCGGCCCCGACCTGGCCGAGATCGTGGACTGGTTCCACGAACTCACCGGCATCACCGCCGCCCCCGGCGGCACCCACCCCACCGGCACCGCCAACGCGCTCGTGGCCCTCACCGTCAACGGCGAGCCGCGCCCGCACTACATCGAGCTGATCGGCCCCGATCCCGAGCGGGAGGGCGAGGAGCTGCCGAAGACCTTCAGCATCAACCGCCTGAAGAAGCCCACCCTGATCACCTACGCCGTGCATCCCGAGGGCATCGACCAGGTCGTCGAGCGCGCCCGCGCCGCGGGCTTCGATCCCGGCGACGTGGAGGACCTCTCCCGCACCACCGCCGACGGCACCGAGCTGAAGTGGCGGCTCACCCAGGCCGCAGCCCCGCGCAATTATGGCGTGCCGTTCCTGATCGACTGGGGCACCACTGACCACCCGGGCCTCGGCGACCTTCCCTCGATCGAGCTGGTCTCCTTCGAGCGCATCGAGGTCAACCCCGGCCCGCAGCAGAAGTCCACCGACGCCCTCGGCCTCGGCGACGGTGTCGCCGAGATCCGTGAGGCGCAGGGCTCCCGGTTCGTGCTCCAGCTGCGCACCGAGGACGGCCGCGACATCACGATCTGAGGCAAGGTCGAGCGCTCCACCCGTCCACGCCGCTGTGGGAAGCTCGGTACTGTCCGACCTCCCGCTGCGCCCGCGCAGCGGCGCCCCGTCGGCCGCCGATCCCACGCATTCAGGAGACCCGATGCCCCGCACGGAGCCGTACGACCCGAACTCCGCGCTGGTGCTCTCCCTCCTGCTCGGCTTTCTCGGCATCGACCGGTTCTACATCGGGCACCCGATCCGCGGCCTGCTGAAGCTCCTCACGCTCGGCGGGCTGGGGATCTGGTGGCTGGTGGACATCGTGCTGCGTGCAGTCGACGTGCGACGCGCCGGCCGCGCAGCCCGGACCGCACCCGCGCAACCGGCCTCCGTGCCGAGCGCCGGCACGGCAGAGGGGGAGCGGGTGCCGCTGGCGCCTGCCGGGACGGGCGTCGAGCCGCCGGCCCGCACTTCGATGATGACGGAGGTGGTCGGTGAGCATCTTCGGTCCGGCGCCTTTGCGCACCTGCTGGACGGCGTGCCGCAGAACGGCTCCTACTCCAAGGTCGAGCGCATCGCCGCGCTCAGCCTCGAGCCGCACAATCCCCACGATCCGGGCCTCGCGGTCTCGGTGTGGACCCAGGGGCGGCACGTCGGCTTCCTCGCCCGCCAGAACGCAAGCCGTTACGCGCCGCTGCTGGCCGGCATGGCCGAGCGCGGCCACCACCTGACCCTCCACGCCACGATCGCCGGCCGCTACGACCGGCGCCAGGAACGCTGGACGGTCGATGTCAGCCTCGAGCTGCCCGAGCCCGAGCAGATGCTGCCCGAGATCCCGCTGCCCGAGTAGGAACGTCAGCCCGTCACGCCACCCGCGCCGGGATCTCCGCCGCCGCTCTTCGTGTATCGCAGCAGCAGCTCGTCGCCGCCGCGCAGCACGCCGGCCAGTTCCATCGCCGTGGGCGCCGACTGCGGCGCCTGCGTGATGCGCATGGCAGAGCCCGCCTCGAGGGTCGGGGCGAGGGTGAGGCAGAGCTCGTCCACGACGCCTGCCTCGAGGAATGCCCCGAACAGGGTGGGCCCGCCCTCGGAATGGATCCGCCGGTGGCCCCGCGCCTCGAGCTGCGCGCGGACCACGGCCGGATCCACCACCGTCTCGCCCACATCGACGATCTCCGCCACCTCGGACAGGGCCGCCCGACGGTCCGCCGGCGCCTCGGAAGCGGTGAAGATCAGTGGCGTGACCGGGGCGTCGGTGAAGATCGGCGAGGCCGGATCGAGATCCAGTCGTCGCGTGACGAGAGCGAAGACGGGCTGCGCCGCGAGGCCCTGCTCCACCCGCCAGCGCTCCGCCTCCTCGGGCAGCCGCATCCCGCCGTAGCCCTCCGCGCGCGCCGTGCCGGCCCCGAGCAGGACCACATCCGCCCACCGGCGCAGCAGCTCGAAGACGCGATGATCGGCCTCGTCGCCGAGCCCGCCGGAGAGCCCGTCGCGGGTGACCGCCCCGTCGAGGCTGGAGATGAAGTTCATCCGCAGCCAGGGGCCGGCGGGCGGCGCGTAGAGCTCGAGCAGCTGCTCGTCGGTCAGGTCCGCGCCGGGGGTGGGCCAGAGCGACTGGATCGAGGTCATGGGCGACTCCTGTAGGGCGGGCGAAGCTCAGGATGGATGCTGCGGGGGCTGCGGGGGCTGCGGGGGCTGCGGGGGCTGCGGGGGAGCGGCGTGGTGCTGGCGCAGCGCGCGCAGATCCACCCGGTTCCCGCGGAAGGGAACATGCTCCTTCGCGAGCAGGGCCGGGGCGGTCCCGCCGTGGCAGGTCGCGGGAGTCCCGTCAGCGCGGAGGATCCGCCACCAGGGGATGGACTCGGAGATGAGGCCGACGATCCGGCCCACCTGGCGCGGGTGCAGGCCGGTCGCGAAGGCGATCTCCCCGTAGGTCATCACGCTGCCCGACGGGATCGTGAGGGCGACCGCGCGGACGGCAGCGGCGGGATCCTCCACGGCACCGTCCCCTCCTCGACCTTCTCCGAACCTGCGGAGCGCGCCAGCCCGGTCGTGACCGACGCAGGCTCCTGACCGACGCAGGCTCCTGACCGCACTGTATGCGCTCAGGCCCCCGTCATCGCTGTGATCTCCGAGTCAGCGCCACCGCTTGGAAGCAGGTCTATCGTGAGCAGGGAAGGACCCGATGTGCCCCGCGAAGATGCACCCTGCGAAGGAGAGTCGTCATGACCGATCCGCTCTATCCCCAGGCCACCCCTGCCGTCAGCGCGCGCCGGAAGAAGCTGGCCCCGAAGATCGACAGCGCCTTTGCGGAGTTCAGCAAGGCCGTCTTCGAGGACGGCGCCCTGCCCGGCAAGACCAAGCAGCTGATCGCCGTGGCCGTCGCCCACGTGACCCAGTGCCCGTACTGCATCAAGGGGCACACCAAGCTCGCCTCCCGGGCAGGCGCCACGGACGAGGAGATCATGGAGTCGATCTGGGTGGCCGCAGAGATGCGGGCCGGTGGCGCCTACGCCCACTCCACCCTCGCGCTCGACGTCCTCAAGGGCCACGAGCACCACGCCTGACCTCCGCGCGGAGCGTCTTTCCACGGGGTAGAGCATCCCCGCTCAGCCCAGCGCGTCCTCAGCCGGCGATCTCCTCGAGCTGGCGCAGCCACTGCGCCTTCTTCTCGTCGCTCGCCCAGCTGCTCTCGAGCGAGTTGCGTGCCAGCAGCACCACCTCGGCGCTAGTGAGCTGCTGCGCCTCGGCGAGCACCGCGATGTTCTCGCTCACGTAGCCACCGAAGTACGCGGGATCGTCGGAAGCGATCGAGACCTTCAGCCCCTCACGCAGCAGGGCCGCGATCTCCGCACCCTTCATCTGGTCGGTCACGAAGGAGTTCGAGACGGGGCAGCAGGTGAAACCGATGCCGCGCTGCTTCGCCTCGGCGACCAGCGCCGGGTCCTCGAGGATGTTGGTGCCATGGTCGATGCGCTCCACCCCGATCGTGTGCAGCACGGTCGCGATGTTCTGGATCGACTGCTCCTGGTCGATGTCGCAGTGCATCGTCAGCCGGTAGCCGGCGTCCTTCGCGGCGGCGAACACCGCCGCGAACTTCTCCGGCGGGTTGCCGCGCTCATCGGAGTCCAGGCCCACGCCCACGATCCGGTCGCGGTAGGGGAGCGACGCGGCGAGGGTCTCCTCGGCGGAGTCGGCGCTGTGATCCCGCAGGAAGCACATGATCAGCGCGGCATCGATGCCGAGCGACGGAGCCTCCTGCACCGCGGACCACAGCCCGTCGATCACGGTCGCGAAGGAGATGCCGCGGCTGGTGTGCGCCTGGGGATCGAAGAAGATCTCCGCGCGCACCACCCCGTCGGCCGCCGCGCGGCGCAGGTAGGCGAGGGCCAGGTCGCGGAAGTCCTGCTCGGTGACCAGCACCTCCATCGCCGGATAGTAGACGGCCAGGAAGCTCGTGAGATCGGTGAAGGAGTAGGTGTCCCGCACCTGCTCGACCGTGCTCTGACCGATATCCACGCCGTTGCGCTGAGCCAGCTCGAGCTTCAGCTCCGGCTCGAGCGTCCCCTCGATGTGCAGGTGCAGCTCGGCCTTCGGCAGGGAATCGATGAACGCGCGATCGATGCTGGTCATGGGGGGTGAGATCTCCTCGGTGGGGTGGGTGCTGATCACTGGCAGGGTACGCGCAGGGACCTGCGAGTTCGGTCGGCGGGCGAGCGATGGTGACCGTAATCCATATGTCACGCTATGAACGTCCCATAGTGCAACTTAGGGACTCGTGGTCTACTGGCGGCAGCGGCAGCCCGCCGCGCCCCGTGTTCGCTCCACTCCTCAGGAGACCCTCCATGGCGTCCTTCACCCGTCGGTCCGTACTCGCGCTCAGCATCTCGGTGCCCGCTCTGGCCACCCTCGCGGCGTGCGGTGCGAGCAGCGGTGGGGCGGCGGCCGGCGGGGAACCGGCCAGCGGCGGCACACTCGTCTACCTCGAGCCGCAGACCTGGACCACGCTGTACCCGCCGTCGGCCGGCTTCTATCCCAACGGTGGGATCGTCAACAACGTCACCGACCGCCTGCTGCACCAGAACCCGGAGACCCTCGAGCTGGAGCCGTGGATCGCCACCGCCCTGCCCGAGGTCAACGAGGACGCCACCGAGTACACCTTCACCCTGCGTGAGGGCGTCACCTACTCCGACGGCAGCCCGCTGGATGCCGAGAACGTGGTGAAGAACCTCGACCTCTTCGGCCTCGGTGACGCCGCTCGCGCCCTGACCGTCTCCGAGGCGATCAACAACTACGACCGCGGCGAGGTCATCGACCCCGTCACCGTGCGCTTCCACTTCACCGCCCCGGCGCCGGGCTTCGCCCAGGCCGTCTCGACCATCAACTCCGGCCTGCTCTCCTCGGCCACGCTGGACCGTGACGGGCAGCAGTTCGGCCCCGGCAACGCGACGGAGATCATCGGCTCGGGGCCCTTCGTGATCGCCGAGGAGAAGCTCGGCACCCAGGTCAACCTCGCCGTCCGTGAGGACTACGACTGGGCGCCCGCCTCCCTGCAGCACACCGGCCGCGCGCGCCTGGACGGGATCGACATCATCGTCGCCGCCGAGGACAGCGTGCGCGTGGGCACCGTGACCTCCGGCCAGGCCCATCTCGCCCGTCAGATCGAAGCACCGGACGAGCCCCAGTTCGCCGCCGAGGGGCTGTCCCTGCACGCCGCGGCGACCAACGGCGTGAACAACGGCCTGAACTTCCGCTTCCGAGACCCGCTCTTCGAGGACATCCGCACCCGGCAGGCACTGATCGCCGCGATCGACCGGCAGGCGATCGTGGACACCCTGTTCACCGCGAACTATTCGCTGGCCACCGGGGCGCTGGCCACCACGGCGCTGGGCCACCTCGACACCTCCGCGCACTACGCCCACGACCCCGAGCTCGCGATCTCGCTGCTCGAGGAGGCCGGCTGGGTCGCCGGGGCCGATGGCACCCGGGCCAAGGACGGCGTCCCGCTCACCCTCACCGCCAACGAGGCCCTCCCGCAGCCGCGCTCGCGCGAGGTGATCACCCTGATCCAGGAGCAGCTGGCCGAGTTCGGGATCACCGTGACCCTGCTGTCCGGGGACCAGGCCGCGCAGGACGCCGCCCGCGCCGAGCCCGGCACCGTGCAGGTGTACCACTCGATGGTGGGCCGCGCGGACTTCGATGTGCTGAAGTCCCAGTACGCCTCCGACAACCGCAACGTCCTGCTGAACCTCGAGCCCGACGGCAGCATCGGCGACCCGGAGCTGGACGAGCTGCTGGCCGCGGTCGCCTCCACCCCGGGCGCGGAGGGTCGCACCGAGGCGTCGGCCGCCGCCCAGACGCACCTGGCCGAGCAGGCCTATATCCTGCCGCTGTTCGAGGAGCCGCAGGTCTTCGGCCTCGCCGACGCCGTGCAGGGCTTCGCCACCGAGTCCGTGGGCCGGCCGAGCTTCCTCGGCACCTGGCTCGCCGGCTGAGGGCCCCGGTGCACTACGTCCTGCGCCGCACGGGCGGCGCCGTGCTGGTCCTGGTCCTCGCGTTCACCGCCGCCTACGTGATGCTCACCGCCCTGCCCGGGGATGCGGTGATGGCCCGCTACGGCAGCCCTGACCTGGGGCTCTCCGCCGCAGAGCTCGCCGAGATCCGTGCCGCCTACGGGGCCGACCAGCCTGCCCTGGTGCAGTACTTCGACTCGGTCACCTCGTTCCTGCGCGGCGACCTGGGCTACTCCGTGCAGACCGGTGCCTCCGTCTCCGCTCTGCTCACCGAGGCGCTGCCTGCCACGCTGACCCTCGCGGCGCTGGGCCTGGTGGCCGCGGTGACCCTCGCCGTGGTCATCGCCTTCATCGCCACCCACGGGAGCCTCCGCCACCTCGGCGCCACCCGGGCCCTGCGCGGCGCTCTGCGGGGCCTGCCCCCGCTGATGGTCTCGCTGCCGGTGTTCTGGATCGGGATCATGCTGCTGCAGGTGTTCTCCTTCCAGCTGGGACTGGTCCCGGTGCTCAGCGCGAGCCCGCTCCAGGCGCTGATCCTGCCGGTGATCACCCTCGCGATCCCGATCGCGGCGCCGCTGGCCCAGGTGCTGATCCGCTCGATCGACGAGGTCTCCTCCCAGCCCTTCGTCGCCGTCACCCGCGCCCGCGGCGCCTCCACCTGGTGGGTGCTCACCCGCAGCATCGCCCGCAACGCCCTGCTGCCCAGCCTGACCATGGCCGGACTGCTGTTCGGAGAGCTGGTGGGCGGTGCGGTGGTCACCGAGACCGTGTTCGGCCGGATGGGGGTGGGGCAGCTGACCGCGCAGGCGGTCGCCGCCCGCGACACACCCGTGCTGATGGCGGTGGTGGTGCTCTCCGCGGTGGTGTTCGTGCTGATCAACCTGGTGGTGGACCTGCTCTACCCGGTGCTCGATGCCCGACTGCGCAGCTCCGCCTCCGCGCCTGCTGCTCCTGTTCCCGCCAAGAGAGCGATGGTGCCGGCCTGATGAGCATCCTGACCCGCACCACCGCCCCGCGCCCCCGCACCCCCCTCGGGGCCGACGAGCCCGCCCCCGGGGCCGACACCGGGGCCTCCCCCGGGGCCGCCCCGGGGGCCGTCGGGGGCGACCGTTCACCGCTGCAGCGAAATGGCACCCAGCGACTGACTGCCCGGCGCCTCGCCCGGCGCCTCACCAGCCTGCGCCCCACCGTGGCGCTCTCCGCGCTGGTGCTGCTGCTCGCGCTCGCCTGGGCCCTGGCCCCGGGCCTGTTCACCGGCTTCAGCCCCACCGCCTCGACCACCGAGGCGCTCCAGGCCCCGAGCGCCGCACACTGGTTCGGCACCGACTCCACCGGACGGGACCTCTACTCCCGCGTGGTCCACGGCGCCTCCCACTCGATCACCGCCGCGCTGATCGCGGTCGCCGTGGGACTCGTCGCCGGCACCACGATCGGGGTGCTCGCCGGGACCGTCGGCGGACTCGTCGAGGAGGCGCTGATGCGCCTGGTCGACGTGCTGCTGGCCATCCCGGGCCTGCTGCTGTCGCTGTCGGTGGTGATCCTGCTCGGCTTCGGCACCACGAACGCCGCGATCGCCGTGGGGATCACCTCCATCGCGACCTTCGCCCGGCTCTCCCGCTCCCGGGTGCTCGAGGTGCGGCGCAGCGAGTACGTCGAAGCCGCCTACGGCTCCGGCGGCACCCTGCCCGCCATCCTCTGGCGCCACATCCTGCCCAACTCCGCAGCCCCCGTCCTGGCGCTCGCCGCGCTGCAGCTGGGCTCCGCGATCCTGCAGATCTCCACCCTCGGATTCCTCGGCTACGGTGCCCCGCCGCCCACCCCCGAATGGGGGCTGCTGATCGCCGAGGGCCGCGACTACGTCGCCACCGCCTGGTGGTTGACCCTCCTGCCCGGCCTGGCCGTGGCCGCCGTGGTCCTGTCCACCAACCGCCTCAGCGCAGCCCTGGGACAGGGGGAGCAGTCATGAGCAACCCGCCCCTGCTCGAGATCACCGACCTGTCCATCAGCTACCGCAGCCGCCGCGGCGCCGTCGACGCGGTGCGAGGGATCGACCTGTCCGTCGCCCGCGGCCAGGTCACCGCGCTGGTCGGCGAATCCGGGTCCGGCAAGTCCTCCGCCGCCCACGCCGCGATCGGGCTGCTGCCCGGTAACGGCCAGGTCATCGGCGGATCGATCACGCTCGGCGGCCAGCACGGCGCGCGCGAGCAGCTGGTGGGCCTGCCCGAGCATGCCTGGCGCGAGCTGCGCGGCACCCGTATCGGCCTGATCCCGCAGGACCCCACCAGCTCGCTGGACCCCGTGCGCACCATCGGCGCGAGCGTCGCCGAGCCGTTGCGGATCCACGGCTGGCGCGACCGCGACCAGATCACCGTCCGCGTGCACGAGCTGCTGGAGCGGGTGGGCCTGGACGACCCCGAGACCCGCGCCCGCCAGTACCCCCACGAGCTCTCCGGCGGGATGCGCCAGCGGGTGCTGATCGCTGCCGCCCTCGCCCTGGACCCGGATCTGCTGATCGCCGACGAACCCACCAGCGCGCTGGATGTCACCGTCCAGGCCACGGTGCTGGATCTGATCGACGAGCTGCGCGAGGCGACCGGCGCGGGAGTCCTGCTGATCACGCACGACCTCGCCGTCGCCGCTGACCGCGCCGATGAGCTGGTGGTGATGCGCAGCGGCCGCATCGAGGAGTCCGGCCGCTCCGCGGAGGTGCTCGCCGCCCCGTCGGCCGCGTACACCCGCACCCTGCTGGCCGACGCCCCCTCCCTGCGGCAGGTCGTCGAGCGCAGCCCTCACCGACCCGACCCCGGGACCACCCCGCTGGTGCGGGTGCGGGAGCTGCGCCAGGAGTTCACCCGCCCCGGCGGGGAGCCGTTCGTCGCGGTCGACGGGATCTCCTTCGACATCGCCCCCGGCACTACCCACGCCCTGGTGGGGGAGTCCGGCTCCGGCAAGACCACCACCGGGCGGGCGATCGCCGGCTTCCGCCGTCCCACCGCGGGCAGCATCGAGGTGGCCGGCACCGAGGTGACTGCGATCGGGAAAGGCAGGGCGCTGCGGGAGTTCCGCGCCACCGTGCAGCTGGTCCACCAGAATCCCTTCGGTTCCCTGGACCCGAGGCAGTCCATCGCCGCGATCCTCGAGGAGCCGCTGCGCAACACCCGCCGCGGCACCCGGGCCGAGCGCCGCACCGCCGCCCTGCACCACCTCGAGCTGGTCTCCCTGCCGCCGGAGGTCGCCGACCGTCGGCCGCGCGAGCTCTCCGGCGGGCAGCGCCAACGGGTCGCGATCGCGCGTGCCCTGATCCTGCAGCCCGAGCTGGTGGTGCTCGACGAGGCGGTCTCCGCTCTGGACGTCACCGTGCAGGCGCAGATCCTGCGCCTGCTGGCCCGCCTGCAGGAGGAGCTCGGCCTCACCTACCTGCTGATCTCGCACGACCTCGCCGTGGTGCGCCAGGTCGCGGACACCGTCTCGGTGCTGCGCCGCGGCCAGCAGGTCGAGGCGGGCCCCGTGGGCCGGGTCCTGGAGAACCCCCAGCACGAGTACACCCGGGCGCTGCTCGCCGCGATCCCCGGCGCGGACCGTCCCGCGGCGGCACCCGGCCCTTCATCCGCCTCCAGCTCCGCACCCGCCACTGCACCCGCCCGCAGCTCTCTCCCCGAAGAGGTTTCCGCCCCATGACCGGACCCCGATTGGGCCTGTTCACCCGCCTGCTCGAGAACGCCCCCGCTGCCGATCGCTACCGCTTCGCCCTCGAACAGATCCGCCATGCCGATCAGCTCGGCTTCGCCTCCGCCTGGGTGGCCCAGCACCACTTCGGCGAGCACGAGGGCGGGCTGCCCTCACCCTTCGTGCTGCTCGCCGCCGCGGCGCAGCACACCACCGACATCGCGCTCGGCACCGCCGTGCTCACCCTGCCGATCGATGACCCGCTGCGCGCCGCGGAGGACGCCGCCGTGCTCGACGCCCTCTCAGGCCGCCGGGTGCAGCTGGGCATCGCCGCCGGCGGCACCCCCAGCTCCTTCCCGGCCTTCGGCCGCGACCCCGCCGCACGCCGGGAGCTGTACGCCGAGCACCTCGAGGTGCTGCGGAACACGCTCGCCGGGCGCGGGATCCGCGGTACGGACTCGCAGATCTACCCGCCCGCCGGCGACCTCGACGAGCGGATCTGGCAGGCGACGTTCTCCGCCGACGGCGGCCGCCGCGCCGGGCAGGCGGGGGACGGGCTGTTGCTCTCGCGCACCCAGCCGCGCCCCGACGGGAAGCACGACCTGCCGCTGCACGCCCTGCAGCTGCCGATCATCGAGGCCTATCGCAGCGCGCTGCCCGACGGTGCTGCGCCGCGGATCCTCGCCTCCCGCACCGCACTGGTGGTCGACCCTGCGCAGCGTGCCCGCGCCCTGCAGCTCGCCGAGCCCGGGCTGAGGAAGCTCGCCGCGACCCAGCCCGGCTTCGACGCCTCCGGGGCGAGCCACACGGAGCTGATCGCCGTGACCGACACCCACGTCGGCACCGCCGAGGAGGTCACCGCGTCGCTTGCGGCCGACGCCTCGCTGCGCGAGGTGACCGACGTATCCTTCCAGGTCCACTCGATCGACGCCGGGCACGAGCTGACCCTGCGCAGCCTCGAGCTGCTGGCCACCGAGGTCGCCCCGCAGCTCGGCTTCGCGACCGGTCCGGCTGCCGCGCGGGAGCTCCGCGAGGCGCATCGGGTGCCTGTCGCCTGAGCGCCGGGCCGGGCCGGGTGCGGGGCCACGCCCGTTACCGCCCCGGTTCTACCGTTCGGCCCGGAGAGTTGCCGCCCTCTCCCGCACTGAATAGCGTGGAGAGCAGTCCGAGCAGTTCATCGACATGATCGACCAGGAGGAGCTCCCATGAACGACACCGTCAAGGTCCCCACCCCCGCCGGCGCGAAGCGTACGAAGAAGGAGAACGCCGAGAGCGGCTTCCTCGCTCCCGCCGCGCTCGCCAAGAACCTCCAGGCCGTGCTCGTGGACCTCACCGCGCTGCAGCTGGTGGGCAAGCAGGCCCACTGGAACATCGTGGGCCCGAACTTCCGGGACCTGCACCTGAACCTCGACGAGATCGTCGACATCGCCCGCGCCAGCGGCGACCAGGTCGCCGAGCGCATGCGTGCCCTCCATGCCACGCCCGACGGTCGGCCGGCCGTGGTCGCCGAGCAGACCTCCCTGCCCGAGTTCCCCCAGGGCGAGGTGCTCACCCACGATGCGATCGACCTGATGGTCACAGCGATCGAGAGTGTGGTCGGCACCATGCGCGACGTCCACGACGAGGTCGACGAGGCTGACCCCACCTCGGCGGACATCCTGCACGGCATCCTCGAGCAGCTCGAGCAGCAGGCCTGGTTCCTCAGCGCGGAAACCCGCACCCCGAAGACGAGCTGAGGCCGCGCCCTACCCCTCCGGCGCCACGTTGTAGTTCCCGCGGAACAGGTTCCCGGGGTCGTAGCGCTGCTTGACCCGCTGCAGCCGGCGATAGGTCTCCTCGCCGTAGATGCGGCGGGAGTAGTCGTTCAGGGGATGGGCGAACTCGCGGGCCCGGAAGTTCACGTACTCACCCCGCTCGCTGAGCTGGTCCATCACCGCGTGGGCCTGCTCGGCGAAGGCGGTGAGGCGAGCATCCTCCTCCGCGTCCTGCCAGAACCCGTAGATGGCCATCCAGAAGCGGGAGCTGCGATTGGGGAAGGCGGTGGACTCCTCGGGCACGCGGGCGAAGGCTCCGCCGAGGTGGTGGATGTCCACGGCGGTGCCCCTGCCGGGGATCGCCGAGGCGATCGCGGTGAGCGCATCCAGCGCGTCCTCGTCCATCCGGGAGAAGGCCGCGTTGCGCCAGAACCCGCGGGCACCGTCCGGGAACAGCTCGTCCATGGCGCTCTGCCACTGCGGCCAGGAGATCGGGCCCGAGGTCTGGTCATCCGGCGGAGCGGCCCGGCGCAGGCGGTCCAGCAGCAGGTTCCCCGCCCTCACGTCATCTCCCACGTACGCGCAGCGGATGATCAGCCATGCCTCACCGCCCATCCCGAGGTTCTCGGGCATGACCATCACCGTGAGGATCGTGGTGAGCGTATCGGGCAGGTCACGGCTCCAGCGCTCGAAGGCCGCGAGTGCGCGGCGCCAGCGGGCGGGCTGGTAGAACAGGGTCGCGCCGAGCACCGTCTCCGGCAGCGGCACCGCACGGTAGGTGAAGGAGGTGACCACGCCGAAGTTGCCGCCGCCTCCGCGCAGGCCCCAGAACAGATCGGGGTTCTCGCTCGTGCTCGCGGTCAGGTGCGTGCCGGCGGCGGTGATCACCTCGGCGCGCTCCAGCCGGTCCAGCGCCAGCCCGGCTCGTCGCACCAGCCAGCCCACGCCGCCGCCGAGCGTCATCCCGGCGATCCCGGGCGTGGACACCGTCCCGAGCGGTACGGCCAGGCGGTGAGGGGAGGTCGCGGCGTCGACGTCGGCCGCGAGAGCGCCGGGCCCGGCCGTCACGAGGCGGTTCTCCGGGTCCACGGTCACCTCCCGCAGGCCGCTGAGGTCCAGCACGATCCCGTCGTCGTTGGTGCCGAGGCCTGCGATGCTGTGCCCGCCGCCGCGCACCGCGAGCGGCAGCCCGGTCTCTCGGGCGGTCTCCAGCACGGGGATGACCTCGGCCGCGGAAGCGACGCGCACGATCGCCAGCGGATACCGGTCGATCATCCCGTTCCACACCGCACGGGCCTCGTCATAGCTCTCATCGCCGGGTTCGATGAAGGTGCCGTCGATGCGGTCGCGCAGCCGCAGCAGCGCCGGCCTCGCCTCGGGAACCGGGTATCCGTTGATCGTCATCGCTGCCAGAGCTCCCTGCACCGGTGGGCGAGCCTCGCCCACGATCTGGGCGGGTGAACCGCGGACGTCCTCGTCCTCGTATCCGATCAGCCGGACCGGAACCATGCGCGGCACCTGCCATGGTCTGCGTGAATCCTGCTCTCGACGGTACCCCTGCGGGTACGGGGGAGCAATGGCCCAACCGCCCGGCAGGTCGGGCGGGCAGGCCCAGGACGCGGCCACCGATCGCCGGATGCTCCTTGTCCCTCGCCTGACGCCTGCTGGATAGGCTCAGCAGTACTCGCAGCGCCGCCCCCACGCGCGCTGCATCGAAGGAGGATCCGTGCCCAGCATCGTGCAGCTCGACGCCATCACCCAGGACGATCTCGTCGCCGCCGGCGCCACCCGCTGGGCTCGGGGCGGCGACGTGATCGGTGCGTTCGTCGCCGAGATGGACTTCGGGGTTCCCGCGGCGGTCACCGAGCGCCTGCACACCGAGGTGGAGCGGGGAGCGTTCGGCTACCTGCCCGCCCGGCTCGCCACCGAGCTGAGAGAGGCCACCGCAGCCTTCCTGCAGCGGCAGACCGGCTGGGCCGTGGATCCCTCGCACATCCACGAGATGCCGGACGTCATCTCGATCTTCCAAGCCGTGATCGGGAACTTCCTGCGCCCGGACTCGAAGATCATCGTGCCCACCCCGTCCTATATGCCGTTCCTCGAGGTCCCGCCGCTGATGGGACGCGAGGTGATCGAGGTCGAGATGCTCCGCGACGACTCCGGCCGCCACCGCTACGACCTCGCCGCGCTCGAGGCCGCGTTCGACGCGGGCGGCGAGCTGCTGGTGCTGTGCAACCCCCACAACCCCACCGGCAGGGTCTTCACCCGTGAGGAGATGGAGCCGCTGATCGACCTGGTGGGCCGCAGGGGCGGGCGCGTGTTCTCCGACGAGATCTGGATGCCGCTCGTGCTCGAGGGCCGGCACCTCCCGTACGCCTCGCTCAGCGAGACCGCCGCGGGCCACACGATCACCGCCGTCTCCGCGTCGAAGGCGTTCAACCTGCCCGGGCTGAAGTGCGCACAGCTGATCACCAGCAATGAGGCCGACCGCGACCACTTCACCGCCGTCGGTCACTTCGCCCGCCACGGCGCCGCGAACCTGGGCCTGGCCGCCACCTCCGCCGCCTACTCCGAGGCGGAGGACTGGCTGGAGGACATCGTCACCTACCTGCGCCGCAACCGCGACACCCTCACCGAGCTGGTCCGCACCCTGCTGCCCCGGGCCCGGCTGAACTCGATGGAAGGCACCTACGTCGCCTGGCTCGACCTGGGGGCCTACGGCATCACCGGCTCCCTGCACGACCACCTGCTCGAGCACGCACGCGTGGAATGCACAGACGGCACCGATTGCGGCGCTGCCGGAGCCGGGCATGTGCGGCTGATCTATGCGATGCCGCAGCCGCTGCTCATCGAGGCGGTCACCCGCCTCGCCCGGGTGCTGGAGCCCGTGAAGAGCGGCGACGGGTTCGTCGTCAGTTGATTCGTGCACGGAGTGCGCCGTCGGAGAGAGCGCGTCGTGAGCTGGATGTCGCGCGGCATCCCTTCAGCCGTCATCATGGGAGACATGCCGAAGAAGCGCAGAACACGACGCGACCACCGCGAACAGACAGGTCCCGGCCCTGACCGGCACAGCACCGGTACCCGCCGCTGGGAGCGGGATGTCGAGGCGCTGCTCGCACAGTTCGTGCTGTCGCGCCGGGACGCTGTCTCCGTGGCGACGGCGGACTCGGAGGCATCCCATGTCGAGCAGCTGCTGCGACTGAAGGCGGAGCAGCTGGAGAGCCCTGACCCCACCTACTGGACCGGGGAGCTCATCGAGGTGCTGCTCACCGAGGTGGCGCCCCGGAAGGTGGTCCAGCCGCGGGAGATGGTGATGGCGCAGGGCCCGGCGCTCGGGCAGTTCCTCGGCTTCCTGCAGGAGACCGGCCGCCGACGCCCCGACGGGCTCACGGCCGATGACGCCCAGGAGCTCCTGGCGGAGCTGGAGTTCACGACGCTCGAAGCGGCCGACGACCCCTCCCGTCGTACCTTCTCCGGGAACATCCTCACCTACGCCCAGACCCTCGGCGTCGAGCTCGACGACGCCGAGACCCTGGAAGACTTCATGACCTGGTACAACACAGAGCTCACCGTGGTAGAACGCCATGAGCTCAGCGACACAGGGCAGCTGCGGAACCCCTCCTGTCCCTACATCCCCGGTGCTCGCAGCCCAGCGCTCGGAGCCGGCAGCGGCTCCGCCTTCTTCTCCCATGCCCCGGCACCGGAACCTGTCAGCACGGACCCTGCGGCCTCCGCCGGTGCGGAGGCGCTCGGCTGGCCCTGGTTCCTCCCGCAGGACGGGCTGTCGCGCAGCGCCCTGGAGAGCTCCGTCGACGTCGACGAGGACCCGGTCGGAGCGGCGGCCGTCTACGCCGAGATCCCTCTGGTGCGCGGCGCCGTGCGCCTGCTCGAGCACGTGGGCGAGGGCCGCCGGATCACCTCCACCGGCGCGCTGCGCATGGCCGACGTCCGCGCCCTGGTCGAGGCATGGCAGCTCGACCTCGGCGAGCAGAAGCTCACCACGATGTGGCAGGTCGGCCCGATCGTCGGCCCCTGGAACGCCCTGGTCAGCGCCGGCTGGCTGGAGCTGAGCAGCACCCGGGTCACGCCGGGGCAGGGGCTGACGCCCGCGGTCCCGCAGACGGAGGACCCTGCGGCCTTCGTCCGCTTCTCCCGGGCGCTGCTCATGCTGCTGATCCTCGACACCCTGCAGCAGGGGCCCGAGGAGGGTGGCCTGTTCGGCGGCCCCGACACCTTCGCGGCTCTGATGCACACCATCGCGCCCGGCGGACTCGCACTCCCGGCCACGATCCGCGTCGCGCTCGACCGTGACCTGGTCCCGGCGGACCTCGGCGGTGACCCCGACATGGACGAGATCCAGCGGTACTGGCAGACGGGACGGGACCTGGCAGCGCTCGCGACCTACGGACTGCTGGTGCGCGAGGCCTCCCCGGACGGGAACGACCTCCGATTCCACGGCACCGTCGAGGTGATCGTCGAGGCCTTCGGCGCACTGGAGATGCAGGAGGAGTATGAGGGTCTGGGGTGAACACGGCGATGCGGACGTCGCGGACCACATGACGTTCGCCGTCCCGGCGTCGATCCTCTCGCCGTGGATCTGTACGGCGCGGTCACGCGTCGTCCGAGCGCCGCACCTCATGCACCGTGAGTCCGTCGATCCCCTCGAAGTCCTTCGGGTTCGCCGTGTAGACCGGCAGTTCCCGGGACATCGCGACGGCGGCGATCAGTGCGTCGTAGGCGCGGGCGGCAGGCTTGCGGCCTGAGGCGCGCAGCGCCGCGGCGACCAGCCCGAAGGCGCGTGCCGCAGAGCTGTCGAAGGGGATCGGCTCGAAATCTGCTTCCGCCTGCTGCAGATGTGCCTGCCGCGCCGCCCGCACGGAGGCTGACCGGGCCGCGTGAGGGCCGACCGAGAGTTCAGCGAGGGTGATCGCAGTGATGCTAGGCCTCGAGGGCAGGGATGACGGGTCCAGCGAGGCAAGATCGATCAATGCCGAGGTGTCCAGCACTCCATGGCTGTCCGGGTGCGTCACAACGCTGGATCGATCAGCTCGTCGATCTCGGCCTGCAGCTCCGCTGCATCGATCGCAGGCAGCGAACGCCGATGGGCGATCAGCGTCTCGACGGAGAGTGCCCGTCGAGGAAGGGGGCCGACGGCGGCGACGGGCTCGCCGTCCCGCGTCACGGTGAGCGTCTCCCCGTGCTCAACCCGACGAAGCACTTCGGCGCTGCGATTCCGTAGGTCTCTGACCGTCACTCCGTTCATGAAGGGAGTGTATCACCGGTGATACCGAAGCCCATGGCGCAGGTTCTGCGGTCAGCCCCCGATTCGGCGTGCAGGCGGCGTGGTGGGCAGCATTGGCTGCTCAGCTCGCGGCTCTCAGCTCACCGCCCGGCGAACACTGCGACGCTCACGGCGGTCTCCTCCGGCTCGCCCTGATCGACCGAGCGCTGCACCGTCCACGGCTCGCCGCGGTCGAAGGTCTCGGCGATGCCACCAGAACTCTGTCTCCTGTGAGCTGTGAACGGCTGTGGAGCGTTCAAGACCTCACGAGCGACAGAAATCCGGTGGCGAGACCGGTGGCGAGATCAGGCGGAACGCCGCCAGAGGAAGCAGTGCGTCACACCGCTGTCAGCAGTGATCTTCTCCAGGTGGAAGCGGTCCTCGAGATCCTCCGGCCGATCCCAGAGCTTCAGGCCCGTCCCCAGCGCGATCGGCGCGATCGCCACGTGCAGCTCGTCGACCAGGTCTGCGTCGAGGAAGGCGCGCAGGGTGGTGACACCCCCACCGAGCCGCACATCGAGCCCATTCGCTGCCGTTCTCGCCTGTTCAAGTGCCTCAGCCGGGGTGGCGTCGAGGAAGTGGAAGGTGGTCTCGCCCTTGACCAGCGGCGGGCGCGGGTGGCTCGTGAGCACGAAGACAGGGGTGTGGAACGGTGGTTCCTCACCCCACCAGCCCTCCCATGTCTCGTCGGGCCAGGGGCCGGACTTGGGGCCGAACTTGTGACGGCCCATGATTTCGGCGCCGATGCCGTGGGTGAAGTCGCGGGTCAGGCGGTCCTCGAAGCCTCGGCTGCCGCCGGCGTCCGTGCGGTTGGGCCAGCTCGCGGTGCCCGCAGCCCAGCTCATCAGCTCCATCGGATTCACGTCGTGGCCGAAGGGCTGCTCGAGCGTCTGGTCCTCGCCGGCGGCGATACCGTCGCGGGAGACAGTGAAGTTCTGGACGCGCAGGCGCTGCGACATGGGTGGGTCCTCTCGGAGGGGTCCGGGCCGCCCATCCTGCTCCTCGCGGGCGTGGCTGTCACGCCTGGTGCTCACGCCCGAACCCGTCAACCCCACTCTTGGCACTGAAGGGCGGCACGCCCGACCCTCAGGCATGACCGTGGCGGCCCCACCACGTGGAGCCGCCACCGAGAACTGCGCGCAGACCGGGCTCTCGCCCGGGCCGGATCAGTCCCGCTTGTCCTTGTCGCCGAACATGCCCTCAGCGGCACCCTTCACGGAATCGCGGGCGTCCTGGAGCTTGTCCTTCGCCTCGGCCTTGCCCTGCTGGGCCTGACCCTCGGTCTCGGTCTGCTTGTCGCCGGTGGCCTTGCCGAAGCCTTCCTTGGCCTGGCCGCCCAGCTTGTCCTTCGCGTTCTCGAACTTCTCGTCGGTGCTCATCGCGTACCTCCTGATGTCGAGGGTCCGCGCCGATAATGCGCGGTGATGGCGAGTGTAGAACGACAGCGCCGGTCGGGTCCGACCTTCCGGTCGGAGCCGATGCGCCTGCGCGTCAGCCCTTCGACGCCCCGGTGACCGCGTCCCGGAACCAGTCGACGTCACGCCTGGCACACACTCATCTCACCTGCTGCGCCGTCAGCGGGATCCGACCCCCGGCCAGGACCATGCCCACCTGGCGCTCCGAGAGCCGGTGCGCCAGGCGCACCTCGCGCCCGCCGATCGTCGCGCTCAGGCTTCGACCCTCGCGCAGCGCCGCGTGTACGCCCTCGAGGATCACCTCATCGCCGACCGCGATCGACTCCAGATCCGCAGGGTCCTCGAACTCGAGCGGCACGATCCCGAAGTTCGCGAGGTTCTGCCAGTGGATCCGGGCGAAGCTCACCGCGATCACGGCCTGCAGCCCCAGGTGGCGCGGGGCGATCACCGCGTGCTCGCGCGAGGAGCCCTGTCCGTAGTTCTTCCCGGCCACCACCACGTGTCCGCCGTCGGTCTCCCGGGCCCGGCGCGGGTAGTCCTTGTCGATCCGGGTGAAGGCGAAGTCGGCGATGCGCGGGATGTTGGAGCGGAAGGGCAGCACCTGGGATCCGGCCGGGAGGATCTCGTCGGTGGAGACGTCATCGCCCATCACCAGCAGCGTGGGCATCGCCAGGCGGTCCGCGATCGGCGCGAAGTCCGGCAGCGAGGAGATGTTGGGTCCCTTGACCAGTTCGACGGACAGCGCCTCCTGCTCGGGCAGCGGCGGGATCAGCATGTCGCTGATCTGCGCGTACTTCTCGGGCAGCGTGGGCCGCGGATACGGCAGGTCGTGGCTGGCCTCGAGGGTGCGTGGATCGGTGATCGTCCCGGTCAGCGCCGAGGCGGCTGCGGTCTCCGGGGAGCACAGCCACACCGCGTCCTCCTCGGTGCCGGAGCGGCCGGGGAAGTTGCGGGGCATGGTGCGCAGGGAGTTGCGGCCGCTGGCGGGGGCCTGGCCCATTCCGATGCAGCCCATGCAGCCGGACTGGTGGATCCGGGCGCCGGAGGCGACCAGCGACCCCAGCCAGCCGCCGGTGATGAGGTCCGCCAGCACCTCCCGCGAGGTGGGGTTGATGTCCACCGACACCCGCGGGTCGGCCTGCCTGCCGTCGAGGATCTCAGCCACCACGGCGAAGTCCCGCAGCCCCGGATTCGCCGAGGAGCCGACGACCACCTGATTCACCGGCTCTCCGGCCACCTCCGCCACCGGCACCACGTTGCCGGGGGAGGAGGGGCGGGCGATCAGCGGCTCGAGCGCAGCGAGGTCGATGCGCTCGGTCAGGTCGTAGGTCGCGCCCTCGTCGGCCTCCCAGGGCTCGAACTGCTCGGCGCGGCCGACGGCCTCCAGGTAGTCGCGGGCGGCGTCGTCGGCCGGGAAGACTGTCGCGGTCGCCCCGAGCTCGGCGCCCATGTTGGCGATGACGTGCCGGTCCATCGCATCGAGCTGGGCGAGCCCCGAGCCGTGGTATTCGATGATGCGGCCCACGCCGCCGCTGACCCCGTGACGGCGCAGCATCTCCAGCACCACGTCCTTCGCGCTGACCCAGTCCGGCAGGTTCCCGGTCAGCTCGACGCCCCAGATCTCCGGCAGGGTGACGTACAGCGGCTGGCCCGCCATCGCCATCGCGACCTCGAGCCCGCCCACGCCGATCGCCAGCATCCCCAGTGCCCCGGCCGCGCAGGTGTGGGAGTCCGAACCGATCAGCAGCGCGCCCGGACGACCGAAGTGTGCCTGGTGGACGGGATGGGAGACGCCGTTGCCGGCCTTGGAGAACCACAGCCCGAAGCGCTGGGCGGCGGACTGCAGGAACAGGTGGTCGTCGGGGTTCTTCTCATCGGTCTGCAGCAGGTTGTGGTCCACGTACTGCACCGACAGCTCGGTGCGGACCCGGTCCAGGCCCATCGCCTCGAGTTCGAGCATCACCATGGTGCCGGTGGCGTCCTGGGTGAGGGTCTGGTCCACCCGCAGGCCGATCTCGGCTCCCTGCTCGAGCGACCCCTCCACCAGGTGAGCGGCGATGAGCTTCTGCGCGACGTTGCGTGGCATGGCACTGTCCTCCTCGGAGAGCGGTCCGCCGTCGGGGCCCGTCGGTGGACCTGCCTCCACCGTAGGCCTGCCAGCCTGCGAATGCCATGGCGCGGCCGAGCGGTCCTGTCCCGGGCACGGCAGCGTGCCGTGTGGACCCGGTCTTGCCCTCTGCGGGGATCCGTGTACTCTCTCCCGCATGCAGAACCGTTGGTTTACCTATGCGATGTCGGCTCCGGAGGGGCCGGCCGCCGTATAGCGTCCCCAACTCTCCAGAGCCGACAAGGGCAGAGCACATGCTCTGCCCTTCGCCATTCCCCGGCGGGCTCTGAGCATCGGGTCCGCCCCTATGAAGGACAGGACCCATGACTCTTCTCGCCACAGCCCCCGCTGTCCCCGCAGCCCCTGCCGCTCCCGAGCGCCACATCGCGAGCTACACGCCGCTGCCCACCCCCGCTGAGCTCCTCGCTGAGCTCCCGCTCCAGCCCCACCACGCCGCCCAGGTCGCGGCTCACCGTGACCAGGTGCGCGCCGTGCTGGCGGGCACTGATGATCGGCTGCTGGTCGTCGTCGGCCCGTGCTCGATCCACGACCCGGAGGCCGGGCTCGACTACGCCCGCCGCCTCGCCGCGATGCAGGCGGAGGTGGGGGAGGAGCTGCTGCTGGTGATGCGCACCTACTTCGAGAAGCCGCGGACCACCGTGGGCTGGAAGGGCCTGATCAACGACCCGCACCTGAACGGCTCCCACGACATCGCCACCGGTCTGCGCCGCGCGCGGACCTTCCTGCGTGAGGTGACCGCGCTCGGCCTCCCGACTGCGACCGAGTTCCTCGAACCGATCAGCCCCCAGTACATCGCGGACCTCATCAGCTGGGGCGCGATCGGCGCCCGCACCACCGAGTCCCAGATCCACCGCCAGCTCGCCTCGGGCCTGTCCATGCCGATCGGCTTCAAGAACGGCACCGACGGCGGGATCCAGGTGGCGCTCGATGCGATCGCCGCGGCCTCCGCCCCGCAGTCCTTCCTCGGCATCGGGGCCGACGGGCGGGCGAGCCTCGTCGCCACCACCGGCAACCCGGACGCCCACCTGATCCTGCGCGGCGGGGCCGACGGGCCGAACTGGGGTCCCGGCCCGGTGCGGGAGGCCACCGAGCGCCTGGCCGGCGGTGCTCTGCCGCAGCGCCTGGTCATCGATGCCAGTCATGGCAACAGCGACAAGGACCACGTGCGCCAGGCCGAGGTGGCGAGGATGCTCGCCCCCCAGATCGCGGTGGACGGAGCGGCCGTGGCGGGTGTGATGCTCGAGAGCAACCTCGTCGCCGGTGCGCAGAAGCTCGACGTGGATGCCGGCCCCGCCGGCCTGGTGCGCGGCCAGTCCGTGACCGACAAGTGCATGGACTGGGGGACCACCGAGCAGGTGCTCCGCGACCTCGCCGCTGGGGCGCATCGTCGCCGCATGGCAGGGGAGCAGTGAGCGTGAGAGGACTGCCTCGGGCGTCGCGGCCGCCGGCCCCGGTGCCCGCCAGGAATATGCCTCTGCCCGCCCTTGCAGCCCAGGCCGAACGCCTGATCGAGCTCGAGGTCCACACCCTCGCCGGGCTCACCGAGCAGTCCCTGCGCGACGCCGCGGTGCAGTGGGGGAGCGACCGCTCCGACGCCCTGCTCGCAATCGACCCGGCGCTCGCGCCGCCGTCGGCCCTGACCCCGCTGCTGCGCCGCGGTGACAAGCCGGGCTTCGTGGTCGAGGACATGACCGATGCGGACCAGTTCGCCCCGACCGGGATCGAGCTGAGCGGCGAGGCGCTCTATCTGGTCGAGGGCCCGGACCGCGGGGACGAGTTCGAGAACGCCTCCCCGGCGGAGGCACTCACCGAGCTCACCGCCCGCAGCCGCACTCCGCTGCTGCTCACCGAGGGCATCCACTGGGTGCTCCAGCGCCCCGAGGTGCTCGAGCGCAACCACTGCTTCATGACCATCGGCTCGCGCCTGAAGAAGCCCAGCGGCACCTTCGACTCCCGCACCCCGGCGCTGTGGATCAGCAACGGCACCGGTCGCGACGGCAGGGAGCGGAAGGACGCCCCGAAGCTCGGCTGGTGCTGGTGGAACAACCGCCACACCTGGCTCGGCATCGCCTCCGCCGCGGGGCGCGCCGCCTGATCGCTCGGTGGTCGTGCCGTCCTGGACGGAGGCACCGCGGGATGTGGTCGTGCTGGGATCGGACGAGGACCGCGGAATGCGCTGGAGCGACAGCGCCCGCACGATGTACGTTCCCCGTCATGACCGCTTCCTCCGCCCCGACCTGGTGGCACGCCGAGAACGACGCGCTGCGCGCCGCTGACGAGGACGATCCGAGCGTCTCCGAGCAGCTCCTCTCGCCCGAACTCCTCGCACTGCTCGACGAGGTCGAAACAGCCTTCGCGGAGACCGGCGCGGACACCCCCGGCTGGGAGGATCCGCATCTGACCGCCGACGGGGAGTGGCGCGACAGCCTCGACGAGGAGTACAGCCGCTGCCTGGACCCCCACAAGTTCCGGATCCTCTGGGCTCGGGCAGAGGCATGGACACGGGTGCTCACCGCCCGCGGCTGGGCCGACGCGGCGGAGGTGGACGACAGCGGGCAGGTCGACTGGGCGGTCCTGCCGCACGCCGACCGTCACCGCGCCACCGTGCTGCGGCCCCGTCGGCAGGGCGCCCTGCCTCTGGTCCTCGTCCGCACCGCAGCCGAGGAGGCAGCCGGCAGCACCGACCTCGAGAGCAGCGACTCAGAGATCCTCGGCCTGGTGATCGGGATCGGTGATCCGGCGGTGCCCGTGAGCACCACGCCGGACTGCGGCTGCGATGCCTGCGACTCCGGCTCCCGCGACCTGCTCGAGAACCTCGACCGCACGCTGCTGTCGATCGTGGACGGCTCCTTCGAGGTGGCCCACACCACGCAGGGTCACAGCATGCGCACCTCCTTCGGTGCGGAGAGCGGCAGCGGGGTCGGCGACCCGGCCGTCACCCTGACCCTCACCGCGCTGCCCTGGGCCGAGAGCTGGACGCCTCGCCCGCTGAGTCCGGCGATCGATCGGGATGACTCCGCGTGGGCCGACGAAATGATGCGCGAGGGCCGACGCACACTCCTGCTCAATGCGCTCATCGACGCCTTCCCACCGGTATTCGCCGCCCGGCTCCACCGCCTCCGGCCCGGACGCTCGGGCACCGTCTCCTCCTACGTCTACCTGCCGCTGACCGAGCAGCCACTCCTCACCGCACCACTGGACGCTCTTGAGCACCCGCCCGCCGGATACCGCAGAGACCACCGCAGCACCGTGGTCACCGGCATGGACTTCGAGCGCGCCGCCTCAGCGCTGCGCAGCGGGGAGGTGCATCGGCGTGCCGGACTGCAGATCAGCACCACTGAGACCCCGCTGCTGGAGGGCACGGAGATCCACCTGCTGCTCGGTCGCCCGCCGTTCCGGCTCACCGCGCCCTGCCGCGTGCTGTGGGTGATCGATGAGCCGGACCGTGCCGGCTTCGCCTACGGCACGCTGCCCGGGCATCCCGAATCCGGGATCGAGCAGTTCACCGTGACCCGCACCGCGACGGGCCTCGTGCGCTTCCACCTCGACGTCGTCTCCCGGCCCGCCGCCTGGTACGCCCGGCTTGGCGCCCCCGTCTCCCGGCTCGTCCAGGAGCACATCACCCGCCGCTACCTCCGCGCCCTGTCCGCCCCACCTGCGAGGAGCTCTGCCGCGAGGCTACCGGTCCACCGCATCTGCAGTCCTACTACTTCAGTCGGTCCACAGCTACTGCCCGCCCACGGCGTTAGTCGGTGCGGACCACGGTGACGGGGCCCTCGTCGTCCGTCGGCGGCTGGAAGTGGTCGTAGTAGCGCTCCGCGATCTCGCGCGGCAGGCGGAAGTCGTCGCTGTGGCCCACGGCCCGCGGCTTCGCAGCGCTGCTCTGAGGGGCCCGAGCCAGCCGCCCACCACCAGCGCGGACAAAGCCCGGTTTCTCCGCCCCGATTCTGCTTCACTGTGGGCATGCACTATGAAGATCCGCAGACAGGACTCTGGAGCTTCGGAGTCAAGGCCGGCAGCAAATTCCTCGGCGCGAGCTGCGTGCCGACTTTCGTCCTCGAGGTCGAGTCGCGACTGAAGAGGTTCGTGGAGCAGGAGGACATCTCCCAGTGGCATGACGGCTACGAGATCCGGGACGGCTTCTCATCGTTCTTCCTCCGGGATGAGGGCGATGGCTTCGTCATCGAGGTCCCTGACTTCTGGCAGAACCCCGAGCATGACCGCACCGAGGATCTCTCCGACCTGTGGCGCATCGAGCGCCGACAGGCGGAGATCGTCGCGATTGCCGGTCGTCAGCAGGGACCACCGGTGCACTATCTCGACCTCGTCTTCGGCCAGGAGGGCTGGCAGAGGGCGTCCGGCGTGCAGATGACCCGGGATCTCTCCGACCTTTCGATCCGGGATGACGGGATCGATTCCGGCTGGTTCATCCAGCTCACGAGCGGCCCCGAATGGGCTGACGATGCACTGACCGTGCATCCTGCGTGGGAGGCGCTGCGCATCAACCCCGGCGTTGCCAACGGCTTCCAGCTCCCCGAGGGGTTCGCGGTGCTCGTGGACGACTATCGGGTCAGCGACGTCATCGATCGGGCTTCCGGCGACTCCCTCGGTGCGCAGACGTCACCGTCCACCTGAGACCGGTCTCGCGAGTCAGTCCGTGTGCACCACGGTGATCGAGCCTTCGTCGTCCGTCGGTGGCTGGAAGTGGTCGTAGTAGCGCTCGGCGATCTCGCGCGGCAGGCGGAAGTCGTCGCTGTTACCCACGGCCCGTGCCTCGACCCGTGCGAGCGCCGTCTCCCGGGAGGCGACCACGTGCACGATCTCCGGGACGATGCCCGACGGGGCGAGCAGCGCCCGCCAGTCGTCCCGCATCTGCCGGGACCAGAACGACAGGTCCAGCACCACGTCCTGCCCCGCGCGCACGCACGCCAGCAGGCGCTGCTCGAGCACGGTGATGATCTCGGCGGCCACCGCCTCGGGCAGCGGCATCGTGCGGTGCCCGCGGGCCCAGGCCTCAGAGTCCACGGACAGCCGCACCATCCCGGCGGCCTCGAAACCGCGCGCGACGGTCGACTTCCCCGAGCCCGCCGGCCCGCACATGAAGATCACCCTGCTCATCGCGCTCATCGCGCCAGCTTAGGGAAGTCGCCGCGGCGTCCGCTCAGGCGGCGGGCTCGTCCTGGGCAGGGGTCGACTTCAGCGTGATGGCCAGCACGGTCGCGACCGTGGTGATCACGCCACCGAAGACGAATGCCCAGGAGATGCCGCTGGCCTGGGCGGCCTGCGCCGAGGCACCGGACTCTGCGGCGATGACCGCGCCGAGGGTCAGCAGGGCGATGAACACCGCGGTGCCGAGCGCCCCGGCGAGCTGCTGCAGGGTGTTGAGGATCGCCGAGCCGTGGCCGTACAGCGAGCGCGGCAGCGCCCCCAGCGACAGCGTCAGCAGCGGGGTCATCACCATCGCCATGCCGATGCCCAGCGGGATGTTCAGCGCGATGATCAGGCCCTGGGTGGCGTCCGCATCGAGCAGGAACACCTCCAGCCAGCTCACCACTGCCATCAGCGCCATACCCGGGACCACGATCGGTCGCGGACCGACCCGGTCGTACAGGGCGCCGATGAACGGGCCGAGCAGGCCTGAGGCCGCCGCACCGGGCAGCATCGTCAGGCCGATCTCGAGCGTGGTCATCTCGAGCGCGCCGGTCATGTACAGCGGCAGCGCCACGACGGTGCCGAGCATGGTCGCGAAACCGATCAGGATGACCAGCACCGAGACCGTGAAGGTGCGCACCTTCAGCGGGCGCAGGTCCAGCAGCGGCTCGTCACCACGGGAGAGCATCCGCAGCTGGCGGAGGGTGAACACCGTCAGGGCGAGCACGCCGATCCCGGCGACCAGCAGTGGGATCAGGCGGCTGGTGCCCGAGACGATCTGGCTGATCGAGGCCAGCGCGTAGATCACGCCGCCGAAGCCGATCGCGGAGAGGATCACCGAGATCGCATCGAGGCGCACCTTCTCCGGCTCGGTGTAGTTGCGCATGAAGAGCAGGCCGATGATCAGGGCGACCACGATGATCGGCAGCATCAGCAGGAACAGGTCATGCCAGGTGCCGTGCTCGAGGATGAACCCGGAGATGGAGGGGCCGAGGGCGGGTGCGGCGGAGATGACGACGCCCACCAGGCCCATCACCAGACCGCGGGACCGGATCGGCACCAGCGCCAGGATGGTGGTCATCAGCAGCGGCAGCACCATCGCGGTGCCGGCGGCCTGGATCACGCGAGCGCCCAGCAGTACCGGGAAGTTCTGGGAGAACATGGCGATCGCGGTGCCCACCAGGAACAGCAGCATCGCGGTGAGGAACACGTGCCGCACGGACAGGCGCTTCATGAGGAAGCCGGTGGTGGGGATGACCACGGCCATGGTGAGCATGAACCCTGTGGAGAGCCACTGCGCGGTGACCGCGGTGATCGACAGGTCGTCCATCAGCGTGGGCAGCGCGACGGACAGCAGGGTCTCGTTGAGGATCATCACGAAGGCGGAGACCACCAGCACGGCGATGATCGGGGCGACCTTGACGGAGACGGGCGGCTGCCCGTCCACCACGGTGGTCGAGGGGTTGTCGGCGCCGTCGCGCGTGGCGGACTCGGCCTCAGCGGCGGAAGAGCCCCCCGCGACGATGCCGGAGGACTGGACCGCGGGGAACTCTCCGGTGGGGGTGGGGGTGTACGTGGTCATGAGAGCAGGACGTGCTTTCTTCGTCGAGGAACCGAAGGGCCGGAACCCGCATGTACGCACGCCCCCGGTCGGGGGAGCCCTGGGCGGGCTGGGGCGGGGCAGTCAGGTCACCGTTCGGTGCGGCCGACGGGCGTTGCCGACGACCTGGATAGTTCTTTCAGGAGCGCACGTCTCCCCGTAGGGAATGTGCCGTACGCATCCCCCAACGCCGGTCCGCGCCACCGCATTCCCGGTGAGAGCATCCAGTTTTCATGACTTTCCTGGCGTCGGTCTCGCACGCCCAGATTCGCCCGCAGCCCCGCGCGCGGCCCTGCCCGCAGCCCCGCCCGCGGGTCAGCCGCGGTGCTGCCGCCACCACAGCGCCGCCTGCACCCGGGAGTCGAGCTGCAGCTTCATCAGGGCATGCGAGAGATGGGACTTCACCGTGGAGATCTCGACGAAGAGCCGCGAGGCGATCTGCTGGTTGGAGAGCCCCTGGGCGACCAGGGCGAGCACATCCTCCTCCCGACCGGTGAACACGGGCTCGGCGCTGGTCTCCGACCGCGGGCCCGACGCCGGACTCCCGCCGGCATCCATCGACGAGGGCGCCTGCTCCGATGCCGGAGCGGTCACCGACCTGTCCCGCAGCGCTCCGACCACAGCGCGGGTCGCCGCCGCGGAGAGCACCGCGTCCCCGCGGTGCACATCCCGCACCGCAGAGAGGATCCGCTGCGGATCCTCGGTCTTCACGAGATACCCGTCGGCCCCGGCCGCGAGCGCGCCGAGCACATAGTCATCCAGGTCGAAGCCGGAGATCACCAGCACGTTCGCACCGGTCTCGCGGAGGCGCGGGGTGATCTCGATGCCCGTCGCACCCGGCATTCGCACGTCGGTCAGCACCACATCCGGGCGGTGCTCCCGGGCGGCGGCCACGGCGGCGTCCCCGTCGGCCGCCTCGGCGACCACGGTGATGTCCGCAGCGGAGTCCAACAGCGCCACCAGGCCCGAGCGCACAGCGGGGTGGTCATCCGCGACCAGCACCCGGATCGGGGAACGGGCCGGCCGGGCAGCGGGAATAGTCATGAGCGGGACTCCTCGGGGACGGCACCGGGCGCGGTGTCGGAGGTGGTGCGGGGGGAGATCGTGGCCGAGTCGGAGGTATCCTCGCCGAGCGGCGCGGCAGCCTTCACCGGCAGCTCCGCGAGGACCCGCCAGACGCCGGAGTCCGCTCCCGCGCCGACCGCGCCGACCGCGCTGACCGGCCCGGACCTCGCGCTGCCACCCACAGCGGCGGCCCGGTGCGAGAGCGCGCCACGGCCCACGCCGGTGCCCGGCACCGACGCCTCCGATCGGCGGTTGCGCAGCTCGAGCACCACGGTCGCGGCCTCCACCCGGACGTCCAGCGTGATCGGGGCCTGCCCGTGGCGCACCGCATTGGTGACGGCCTCGGCGCCGATGCGCAGCAGCGCGGCCTGCACCGCGGGCTCGACCAGGGTGGGGTCGTCGACCGCGGGATCGATGCTGACCCGCGCCTCCGGATCGCGGCCGTACAGGCGGGCGGTGAGCGAGGGCCAGTCCAGGGTGACCTCGGGCAGAGCCCCGGACTCCGGGCCAGAGAGCATCCCGATCATCGAGCGCAGATCCCGCAGCGCGGCATGGGCGGAGTCCCGGGCGGTGTCCAGGGACCGGTCGCGGGCGGCGGGGTCCTCGAGGGAGGAGGCGAGGTTGGTGTGCAGGGAGACGGCGCTGAGGTGCCCGGCGATCACATCGTGCAGGTCGTGCGCGATGCTGCGCCGCTCGGTCTCCACCGCATGGGCGGCGCGGGTCGCGGCGAGCTCATGCTCGAGGCCCGCGAGCCGCTCGGCGGCCTGCCGGGCGCCGCGATGATGACGCACCTCCCAGCCCCACAGCAGCGGGGTGATCACCACGAGGACGGCGACCATCGCGAGGACGAACACCGCCTCGCCGGGGAGGCCGGAGAAGAGGACGGCCAGCATCCCGGCAGCCCCGAGCACGATCGCAGCCCAGGTGGTCCGTACCGCCAGGGGGCGGCTGCCGTGCATGACCGGATCGAACAGCGCCTCGAACAACAGGAAGTACGCGGAGATCTGCCCGCCCACCAGGATCTCCACGACACTCAGGGGCCCGGCGACGACGAGGGTGATCGCCGGCCGCTGGCGACGCCAGAGCAGGCTCGCACAGGCCACCAGCATCAGCGCGACCGACACCCCTGCTGGCCATTCCCGCCCCTGGAGCAGGAACCCGGAGTTCTCCGTGCCCGAGGCCGCCAGCAGCACGACGATCGCCGCATAGACCGCGACGACCAGCAGGTCCCGTGCCCCGATCGGGGGCTTCCCCTGGTCCTCGGAGGGCGCCGGCTCGAACAGCAGTGGGACCGCGCGTGCGGGCGAGCTGCTGCGCGGAGCGGGAGCATCGGTCATGGTGAGAGGCTACGTGGCCGCTCTCCGCACGTCGTGCTCGACCACCCCACTTCCTCCCAAGGGAGGAGGACTGCGCGGGGTCGCCGGCACCACCATGGAACCCATGGAATCACTGATGGATGTTGCGGGGCCGCTGGGCCTGCTGGTGCTCGCCCTGGTGGACTCGACCTCGATGGGCACGCTCGTGATCCCGGTGATCCTGCTGGTGGTGGGGGAGGGCGGGGCACGCCGCGTCGCCGGCCGCACACTGCTGTTCCTGGCGGTGATCGGGGTGTTCTACCTCCTGCTGGGCATCGCGCTGCTGGCCGGCCTGCTGCCGCTGATCGAGTCCTTCGGGCATCTGCTGGCCTCGCCACCGGTGATGGTGGTGCTCGCCGTGATCGGGGTGCTGCTGGTGGTCTACTCCTTCCGCATCGATCCCAAGGCGGTCGCGAAGCGCGGAGGCGACCCCGAGGCCTCCGCCCGGAAGTGGACCCGGCGCGCGCGCCACGCCTCCGGTCGGCCCGCAGTGCTGATCGGCCTGGCGTTGACCGCCGGCCTCATCGAAGCGGCCTCGATGATCCCGTATCTCGCGGCGATGGGGATCATCGTCGAGAGCGGTGTGGGGCTGGCTGGCGGCATCCCCATCCTGGCGGTGTACTGCGCGGTGATGATCGTGCCGGGCGCGGTGCTGTGCGGGATCCGCGCCGTGCTCGGGGATCGGGCCGACTCCTTCCTGGACCGCGCCCACGAGTGGGCGGTGAAGAACGCGACCAGCGCCTTCTCGTGGGCGGTCGGCATCATCGGCGTGATCATCGCGCTGAACACGATCGGCCCGGCGCTCACCTGGCTCACCGGCGGCGGGGCCTGACCCGCGCCCTCCGGCTCCGAGCCGGGAGACCGGCCGGTAGACTCCCAGGATCTGCTCATGGTCGCGGGCCTGCCGCGCGATGCACCGCGAGGGAAGGATCCGATGACGCACTCCGTGTCCTCGCCCCAGGCTGTCGCGGGGGCTGAGTTCGAACGCTCCGCCCAGGGCGTTCGCAGCCGTCGCGAGTGCTTCGAGCTCGCGGAACCCGCCTCCGAGGAGGCGTCTCCGCGATGAACGGCGATCCCCGTGGTCCCGTGCCCCGCAGCACCGTGACCCTGGCCGATGTTGCCCGGGCTGCCGAGGTGTCGCTCGCGACCGCCTCCTTCGTGCTCTCGGGCCGTGGCGGCTCCCGGTCGGCCGGTTCGGCGGCCACGAAGGCCAAGGTGCGGGCAGCCGCGGCCTCGCTGGGCTATGTCCCGAATCGTCACGCCCAGGCCATGCGCACCGGCCGCAGCGGCGGCATCGTGCTCGCCCTCGGCACCCTGGACGATCCCTGGGGCGTGCAGCTGACCACCCAGGTGCGGGACGATGCGCTCGCGCACGACCTCTCCACCCTGGTCCTGGCCGATGAGCGCTGGTTCGAGTACCTGCTCGGCGCCTCCGCCGATGCTGCCCTGCTGACCAGCATCGACTTCGTGGAGAACGGTCCCGAGCTGGTCCGCCGCCTCGCCGCCGCGACGCACAGCGGGCTCGTCGCCTTCAGCGCGAAGATGGAGCCGGAGGACTTCGACGTGGTCTCCTCCTCGCCGTCCTTCGCGATCCGTCGGGCCTATGAGATGCTCCGCGCCCGCCACCGACGGGTCCAGATGCTCGCCCCCGACCTCGAGCGGCGGGCCGGCGGCGCCCTCGCCCATTCCCGCACCGGAGCCTTCCTCGACGCGGTGCGCGAGCTCGGCGACGGACCCGCGGAGGCGCTCGTGCACGTCGTCCCCGAGGGCAGCCACGAGACCTACCTCGCCGCGATCGAATGGCTGCAGGGGCCGGACCGCCCGGAAGCGGTCATCTGCTTCACCGGCTACCAGGCGGTGGCGCTGCGGCTCGCCGCCGAGCGCGTGGGAGTGAAGGTCCCGGAGGACCTCGAGTTCATCTCCATCGGCGACGTTCCCGCGAAGACCGAGTTCTTCGGCCCCATCAGCTACTACGGCGTCGACGACGTCTTCGCACGGCTCTCGAGCATCATCATCGACCGCGCGATCGACCGGGAGGAGACTCCTGGTCGGCTCGTCACCTTCGACTGGGAGTTCTTCCCCGGCACCACCACTCTCGACGACGAATGAGCGACATGACCACCTGGACCCTGCCCGGCCTGCAGCTGCGCGACCTGACCCTGACCGTCCCGCTGGATCATGCCGATCCCACCGGTGCGCAGATCGAGGTGTTCGCCCGGGTGATCGCCGAGGAGGGCGGGGAGGACCGCCCCTATCTCGTCTACCTGCAGGGTGGTCCCGGCTCCGAGGCGCCCCGCCCGCTCTCACCCGGCTCCACCCCCTGGCTGCCCCGCGCCCTGCGCGAGCACCGGGTGGTGATGCTCGACCAGCGCGGCACCGGCCGCTCGACCCCCGTCGGCCCGGACACCGCGCTGCCCGAGGGAGCGATCCCCGGTGCCGCGACCCTGCGCGACGCGACAGCCGCGCAGCAGGCGCAGTACCTCACCCAGTTCCGGGCCGACGCGATCGTGGCCGATGCGGAGGTGCTGCGTGAGCACCTCGGGGTCCCGACGTGGTCGCTGCTCGGGCAGTCCTTCGGCGGGTTCACCGCTCTGCGCTACCTCAGCGCCGCCGCGGGCAGCATCGAGAAGGCCCTGTTCACCGGGGGACTGCCGACGGTGGGCCCCGATATGGATGCCGTCTACGCGACCACCTGGCAGGGCATGATCGGGCGCAGCGAGCGCTACTGGGCCCGCTTCCCGGGGGATCGCGACCGCTTCCGCCGCTTCGCCGACACCGCTGATGCCGGGCGGCTCCGGCTCCCGGACGGGCAGCGGGTGGGTGTGGAGCGGCTGCGCCGCCTCGGCCACCTGCTCGGCGCCTCCCAGGGGGCGGAGCGACTGCACTACCTGCTGGACATCGACCCCGCCTCCCCGGCCTTCGCCCATGACCTCGCCGCCGCACTGCCCTTCGGCGGCCGGAACCCCCTGTATGCGGTGATCCATGAGAGCTGCTGGGCCGACGGCACCGCCACCCGCTGGGCGGCGGACCGGATGATGCCGACCGAGATGCGGCAGGACCCGACCTTGCTGGGCGGAGAGCACATCCACCGGGATCTCTTCACCGAGGATCCGGAGCTCGCATTCTGGGCCGAGGCTGCGGAGCTGCTGGCCGAGCACGACTGGCCGCAGCTCTACGACGAGCAGGCCCTGCGCCACTGCACCGTGCCCGGTGCCGCCGCGGTCTACTACGACGACGCCTATGTGCCGCGTGAGTACTCGATGGCCACGGCGGCGCTGCTGCCCGGTCTGCGACCCTGGGTCACCAGCGAGTACGAGCACAACGGTCTGCGGGCCGGCGGCGAGGCGGTGCTCGACCACCTGCTCGACCTCGCCACGGGGCGCCGCGCCGCCTGAGCGCTGGCGTCGGGCGGCGAGCCTGCTGCAGGGTGCAGGACCACGCAGTGGCGGCCCAGCGCGTCCGGATACGATCCGGTCATGAGCGAGAGTCCTGCGGATCCCGGACCGGAGCAGACACCTAGAGCAATGCGCGCACCTCTGCGGCCATTGGTACTGGCTCGGCCGCTGAACGCACAGTGGCGATGGTGGGCCGTGGGCCTAGCACTCGCGCTGTACTTCGTGCGCTGGGGACCCTCGACGGTGCGTGCTGTCGCCTATCTGATCGAACCCACGGAACGTGCGGCCCCCACGGTGGGCTCCTCAGTGCAGACAATCGTCGGATCAATGGCGTTAGCTGGTGCCGGCCTGATCGTGCTTGCTGTCATTGCTGCTGCGACAGAAACTCCCCGCGAACGCATCGGACTGGGCAGACGGCCCACGTATAGGAAGCGCACTGCGGTGCTCGTTTTCCTCACCGCATTGATGCTGGTCAACCTCACCCAGTGCTTTGGCACCTTGCTGGTCAGCCTGTTTCCGTGGATGGCGGGACCGAGCATTGAGGAGCACCCGGTCTCCGACACATTTGCCGGTGCTGTCTTCGACACGATCGCCAGCGGCGTCGGTGGAGCGGTCGAGGAGGTGATCGTCCTCGCGCTACTTATCGTCGCTCTGCGGGCCGCACGCGTCTCATGGCCCGTGGTGTGCGCGGTCGCTGTCGTGCTCCGCGTTGTCTTCCACATCTACTACGGGCTCGGTACATCCATCGGTATGATTATTTGGGCGGCAGGACTCGTCGGGCTGTACTACCTGTTCGGCCAGTTCATCCCGATCCTCCTCGCCCACCTGGCCTTCAACATGCAGCTCACAGCCGTCGCGTCGATCAACGAGTTCGCGGGCGGGCGGGGGGCGGCACTGGCGAATGCTGGCAGCGGCTTCCTCGACGTGGTGGTGATGGTTCTGGGCCTGCTCTGTGCCGCATTCATCTTCGTCCAGCTCTGGCGCAGTGACGGGATGGAGCTGAAGCGCGCGGCGGGGTGAGATCGCCTCCGCACGAGGCGCATCGGGTGTCGTGCACACACCGAAAATCTGTTACTTGCCTGCCGAGCGCATTGCCCGCATCACCATTGCGCTGATGGAAGGGCTGTAGCCCCAGTGGCTGCTCGATCCCGGGTTCGATATGGCCACGCACGCGCCCACGTCGAGGAGCTTAAGTGGCGCCGGGGCACCGGATACCGCTGAGGGCGCGCGCCTTCAGGTGGCGACCGCGAGCCGGAAGCACTTGTTCCCGCTTGCGTCCCTAGCGGCGGTCGAGGAGCGGGTCGCGACCCGGTACGGGGTGCAGTACGAGTCGTGGCATAGGTAGGAGCCGCCACGCAGCACCTGGCACGACTCCGGTGAGCGACCACGCCTGTCCGGTCGTCCGTTGGTCGCTGCACCACTCCCAGTTCCCGGCCCCTAATAGAAGCCGGTCCTGCTCATGTCCTCGTCCCTTCGGCCAGCAGCTCGCGGACCTCCTCGAGCCCCGGGATGCTGGGGGAAGCTCCGCGCCGGGTCACCGCGAGCGCTCCGGCCGCCCCGGCCCGCTCGATGGCCGCGACCAGCCCGTGCCCGGCCGCGAGCCCTGCTGCGAGATAGCCCGCGAAGGCATCCCCGGCCGCGGTGGTGTCCACCACCGTGACCGGGTGGGGTGCGAGGTCGTGCCGCTCTCCCGGCGTGACCAGCACGCTGCCCGCGCCCGCCAACGTGATCAGTGCGGCGCCCACGCCGCGGTCCAGGAACCACTGCCCGGCGCGCACCGCATCCTCCCGGCTCTCCACCGCGATCCCGGTGAGCAGCGTCGCCTCAGTCTCGTTCGGGGTGACCACATCGATCAGCGGCCAGATCTGCTCGTCCAGCTCGCGCGCCGGGGCGGGATCCAGCACCACGGTGAACCCGCGGGACCGTGCACCTCGGATCGCGTGCATGGTCGCGGCCGCGGGGATCTCCAGCTGGGTGAGCAGCACTCCGCCGGCGGGTGCGGCCTCCTCGAGCGCCGCATCGATCTGGGCCGAGCCCAGCGCATCGTTCGCGAGCGGCACCATCACGATGTCGTTCTCGCCGGCGCCATCCACCCGGATGTGCGCGATACCCGTCTGTCCCGGCACCTCGCGCATGTGCGCGAGGTTCACCCCCGCGGCGGCCAGGCCCTCCCGCACCACCGGCGCGAACATGTCCTCGCCCACGCAGCCCACGAAGCGGGTCGCGGCCCCGGCGCGGGCGGCGGCCACGGCCTGGTTCGCGCCCTTCCCGCCCATCACCAGCGAGAACGAGTCGCCGAGCAGGGTTTCGCCGGGCCCCGGCAGTCGCGTGGAGAAGGTGGTCAGATCCACCGTGGCTGAGCCGATCACGAGCACCTGGCCACTCTGCTGGCTGCTGCTGTCGGGCATCAGGTCTCCTTCGTCGCCTCCCACGGCGTCCACCGCCGCTCCGACCTCACGGTAGCCGGAACGCCACGCGGTCCCACATGGGGTGATGTTGCAACCGGTGGTGACCCAGCACACAGGGTTGCTAGCGTGCATGCTCGTGCGCCCTTCTGCGGACCGCAGCTCCCGCGCGCGCACGATCCGACAACGATGACGGAGGTCCCTCGTGAACCAGGCAGCACCCAGAGAGCCAGCATCCGGACAGCCAGCACCGGCGGCCGACGACACGGCGCGACCCGCACGACGCCGTGTCCTCGCCACCTTCGGAGCGCTCCCCGCTGGGGCGGTCCTGGCCGCCGCCGGCACCGCCCACGCCGCCCCCGCCGAGCGAGGCAAGGGCAAGGGCAAAGGGAGAGGCGAGGGAAAGGGCGACTTCCGGCTCGGCATCGAGAACCTGCTGGATCCCGAGACGCTCGAGACCCTGCGCGGAGCGCGCGTCGGCCTGATCACCAATCCCACCGGCACCGACCGCGAGCTGCGCTCCACGATCGACCTGCTGGTCGCAGCGCAGGAAGGCGGCGGCTTCACGATGGCCGCGCTGTTCGGCCCCGAGCACGGGGTGCGCGGAGCGGAGCCGGCCGGCGGCTCCGTCGGCGACTACATCGATGAGAAGACCGGACTTCCCGTGCGCTCGCTGTACGGCGCGACGCAGAAGCCCACTCCGGAGATGCTCGCCGACGTCGACGTGCTGATCTTCGACATCCAGGACATCGGCACTCGCTTCTACACCTACATCTGGACCCTCTACTACGCCATGGAAGCCGCGGGCGAGAACGACAAGCGGTTCCTCGTGCTGGACCGCCCGAACCCGCTGGGCACCGACATCGAGGGCTTCGTGCTCGAGCCGGAGCTGTCGAGCTTCGTGGGGCTGCGCGAGATCCCGCAGACCCACGGCCTCACCGTGGGCGAGCTCGCCATGCTGTTCAACGGCGAGTTCCTCAGCGGTGCCACCAGCCTCGAGGTGATCGAGATGAGCGGCTACGACCCGGAGGATCCCGCCGCCGCGGATCTGCCCTGGGTGCTGCCCTCCCCGAACATCCCCACCCCGGACACCGCCGTGGTATACGCCGGCACGGGCCTCATCGAATCGCTGAACATCTCCGAGGGCCGCGGCACCACCACCCCGTTCCTCTGGTTCGGCGCCCCGTTCATCGGGGAGGCGCAGATCGACGCCATCATCACCGACCTGCAGAGCGCGGAGCTCCCGGGCGTGCTGTACCGGCCGATGTTCACCACGCCCGCCTCCTCCAAGCACGCCGGCGAGTTCTGCGGTGGTCTGCAGCTGCACGTCACCGACGCCTCGGCGTACGAGCCGGTGCGCACCGGCATCCATGTGCTCGCCGCCCTGCTGCGCAATGTCGACGAGGTCGACTGGCGCGAGGGAGAGGACTGCCGCACCGAGGAGGACGTCTGCTGGATCGACAAGCTCTCCGGCACCAAGCGCACCCGCGCGATGCTCGAGGCTGGGGACAGCCCGGAATCGATCGTCGCCGCCTGGCGCCGCGAATCCCGCCGCTTCGACGCCACCACCCAGCGCTACCGTCGCTACTGAGCAGGAGCAGACCATGACCTCTCCCCATTCCCCTCTCAGCCGCCGCGCCTTCACCGCGGCCGCCCTTACCGGGGCAGGCGCCGCCGTCGCGCTGCCCGCCACCGCCCACGCCTCACCTGGGGGCGGCCGCGACGCCGCCCAGATCGACGAGCTCCTCGCCGACATGACCCTCGAGCAGAAGATCGGCCAGCTGTTCGTGGCCGTCGGCTATGGACCTACCGCCGATGCGCCGCATCCCTCCAATACGAGCTCCACGGGCGTGGACACCATCGCGGAGATCGTCCGCACCCACCACGTGGGCGGGCTGATCTACTTCGTCTGGAGCGAGAACCTCCAGGACATCGAACAGATCGCGACCCTCTCGAACGACGCCCAGGACGCCGCCCTCGACTCCGGCGGGATCCCGCTGATCATCAGCGCTGATGAGGAGCGCGGGGTGGTCTACCGACTGCCCGCCCCCGCGACACCGCTGCCCGGGCAGATGGCGCTCGGCGCCACCGGCTCCCGCGCCCACGCCCGCAAGGCCGGGGACATCGTCGGTGCGGAGATGCGTGCCGCGGGCCTCCACCAGGCCTTCTCCCCGGTGGTCGACGTCAACATCGAGGCACAGAACCCGGTGATCGGCGTCCGCTCCCTCGGCGCGGACCCCAGCGCGGTCGCCCGTCTCGCCGCCGCCCAGATCAAGGGCCTCCAGGGGGCGAACTGCTCGGCCGCCGCGAAGCACTTCCCCGGCCACGGCGACACCGCCACCGACTCCCACCTCGGGCTGCCGGTCATCGACCACACCCGCGAGGAGCTCGACACCCTGGATCTGCCGCCCTTCGTCGCGGCGATCGAGGAGGGCGTGGACGCCATCATGACCGCGCACATCGTGGTCCCGGTGCTGGATGACTCCGGGGTGCCCGCCACCCTCTCGCACCCGATCCTCACCGGTCTGCTGCGGGAGGAGCTCGGCTACGAGGGCGTGATCGTGACCGATTCGCTCGCGATGGAGGGTGTGCGCACCCTGTTCGGTGATGACCGGGTCCCGGTCGAGGCGATCCTCGCCGGCGCCGACCAGATGCTCATGCCGCCGGATCTCGTGGTCGCCATCGGCGGTGTGCGCGATGCGGTCGCCAACGGTGAGATCACCGAGGAGCGCCTGGATGAGTCGGTGCGCCGCATCCTGGCCCAGAAGCTGCGCCGCGGCCTGTTCGACCAGGTGCACGTGGACCCCGCGACCGCGGCCGACGCGATCGGGACCCCGCGCTCGGTGCGCACCGCCCAGAAGATCGCCGACGACGCCATCACCCTCATCGCCGATGATGCCGACGCGATCCCGCTCGCCAAGGGCACCTCAGTGCTGATCACCGGCGCCGGCACCGCGGAGAAGATCGAGGTCGCCACCCAGGCGCTCGAGGCGCACGGACTGCAGGCGGTCCCGCTGGCCGGTGCGACCCCGGAGCAGGCCTCCGCCGCGGCGGCCGACGTCGACGTGGCCCTGGTGTTCACCTCGGCCTCCGGCTTCACGACCCCCGCCTCCCAGGTGGCGGTGGTCACGGCGCTCGCGGAGACCGGCACGCCGGTGGTCCACGTCTCGCTGCGCAACCCTTACGACGTGGTCCACATCGGCGAGGTCGCCGCATCGCTGGCCGCCTATGGGAACTCCGACTGCAACCTCGAGGCCGTCGCCGGAGCGCTCGCCGGGGATGTCAGCCTGCGCGGAACGCTCCCGGTCCCGATCCCCACGGCCGACGGCACGGGGGAGGCCTACCCGGTCGGGCACGGGCTGCGCTGAATCCAGGGTTCTCAGACCTCGACGCGGTATTCCAGTGCGAGGTCCGCAGCGTTGACCCCGCGGATGCCCCAGTTGACCTTCGGAGTCTCGGTCAGCGTGATCTCGACGCTGTGGGGATCGATGCCCACCGCCTCTTCCAAGTGGGAGAACAGCTCCTGGATCAGCACGCGTTTTGCGGCCTCGGAGCGACCTTCGAACAGCGAGATCTCGAGAATGGTGTAGTCCTCGCCGCGGTCCTCGGGGTAGACGAAGTCTGCGGGGTCGAGGGCGATGAAGCGGTGGAACCGCTTCTCGGCCGGGTAGTCGAGCGCCTGCATGACGGCGCCGTGGACCGCGTCGGAGATCGCTGCGCGTCGGCCGTCGAGAGAGGAGCGCAGGCCGTAGATGAGGACTTGTGCCATGGCTTCACTGTAGAAGGCGATCCTGGAGGTGGCTCGCCGTGCTCAGCGAAGCGCGGGCGGGGAATCTGCCGCGTCGTGTGCCCGGCTTTCAGCTGCCTCCCGAGCGAGGCGCCGCCGGCGGGCCCTCACCCAGCCCGTGGTGAACACCAGCCCGGCCACCACCATCACCGCCGTCATCAGCGCCATCACCACGGTGAAGGTCACCTGCAGGGTGACCAGCGAGAGCAGCGCGCTGGAGGTGATGATGCCCAGCGCATTCGCGGTGCGCAGCTGCGCGAACACCTCTGCGCGATGCTCGGGCGCGACCAGCTGGTCCAGCACCAGGGAGTAGTAGGTCGCCAGCGGAGCGAGCACCGCGCCGACCAGCAGTGCGCCGATCACCGTGGCGGCCACCGAGTTCCCGAAGCCGACGGCGGCCACGCCGAGCGCGGTGACCGCGAGCCAGGCGAGCACGGTGCGGCGCCGCGGCATCCGGTTGTGCACGCTCACCCAGATCCCGCCGACGATCGAGGACGCGCAGATCGCAACCGGGAACAGCACGCCCCAGGCCGCAGGCAGGCCGAAGGAGACCGCCATCGAGACCGCACCGATCTCGATCGCGGCGATTGCGGCGGCACTCGCCCCGCCGCACACCAGCCACAGCACGATCATCGGGGACAGGCGCAGCCGGGTCCTCCGGTGCTCGGGACCGGGTGCCGTGGCAGTGGCGATCCGCGGCAGCAGCACCATCGGCCCCATCCCCAGCACCACCATCGCCCAGGCCGCAGCCTGGGGTGAATAGCTGCCCAGCACTGCGGCGAGCACCGGGGAGGCCACGAAGGTGACCTCGTTGAGCGTGGCCGCGACGCCGAGCGCGCGCGGAAGCCGCCCCGCGGGCACCAGGTGGTTCAGCACCGCACGCAGATTCCCATAGGCGGCGCCGTTGACCAGGCCCGCGAGCGCCGCCCCTGCCACCACCAGCGCGAAGGGGGCATGGAGCCCCGCGAGCACCGCGATCCCGATCAGTGCGAGGGTGCGCAGCCCGATCAGCACCCGCAGGAAGGGGATCGGGGAGAAGCGTCGGCCCAGGCGCGTGATCGGCACCGCGCCGAGCACCTGCGCGATCGTCATCGCGAGCATCATCGCCGCACCGCTCGCGGCATCACCGGTCAGCGGCAGCGCGATCAACGAGAACGCGATCGGCGCCGCCGCCTGCGGCACCGCGAAGGATCCATAGGAGACGAACCAGCGCAGCAGCGCTCCGTCCGGCCGACGCACCGGGGTGCGCTGCACGGGGGCGACGGCAGTGCGTCCAGCCATGGGGGACCTCCTTCGAGGCGTCGATACGCAGGGGAGCAGGGGAGATGACCCCTCTGCGCAACATAATGCGCAACACCCCTGATGTGCAATATAGTTCCCGTCACCCTCGCTAGGATCGGACCTCCAGCACCATGAGGAGGACCGGATGAGCGGTGGGATGCGCCCTGCAGTCGTCGCGCAGCTCGGCGACCGGATCCGTGCCGCACGCCAGCAGCAGGACCTCAGTGTCGGCGCCCTCGCCGAGCTCAGCGAGGTCAGCCGCCGCATGCTCACCCAGATCGAGCTCGGCCAGGCGAACCCCTCGGTCGCGACCCTGGACCGCATCGCCGCCGGGCTCGGCACCACCTTCGCCGCCCTGATGGGAGTGGGGGCGGACGATGCCCCGGAGGGGGTCGAGGTCTGGTCCACCGACACGGGCAGCTGGGCGGTGCTGCTGGACGCCGTGGACACCGAGGCGCTCTCGGTCGAGACCTGGAAATGGAAGCTGCTGGGGGAGGACATCTACGAGGGCGGCGCAGGCATCCCGCTCCCCGGCCTGATGCACCATGTCATCGAGGGAGCGCTCGAGATCGACACCGGAGACGACGTCCAGGTCGTCGAGGCCGGCGGCTCCGGCCGGATCGCCACCGGCGGCGCCTACCGCTACCGGGCCCACGAGGGTCAGGCGGCGGTCTTCTTCAGCATCGCCCTGCTCGCACGCCGTCAGTAGGGTGGAGCGCACGCCGCAAGCTCTCGAGCTGGCTCGGGTGGGTCAGGGATTCTGCAGAACCCCTGACGGGGCGGGGTCGCACCCTGCACACTGAGTGCCATGGAACCCACAGATCCGCTCCGCTGCGCCTGGCGCGAGGCGATCGATGACCAGGAGCTCTCGGCGCTGCATTCCGCAGCCTTCGACCTCGAGGGCGGAGTCCAGCCGTGGAGCGAGCGGCTCGAGCGCTACTCGCTGGGCTGGATCACGGCACGGCGCGGCGAGACCCTGATCGGCTTCTGCAATGTGATCACCGACGGGGGCCGTCATGCCTTCCTGCTCGACGTGGTGGTCCACCCCGACCACCAGGGCACCGGGATCGGGCGCTCCCTGGTCCTGCACGCGATCGAGGAATGCCGCTCCACCCCGGTGCAGTGGCTGCACGTCGACTTCGAGGCCGACCTCGGCGACTTCTACATGGCCGACGGGCTCTTCCGGCGCACGACGGCCGGGATCCTGAAGCTCTGAACGCGGCGCCGCGTGGATCTGGGACTACGCTTACCGCATGACCACCCCCACCCGCCGCCTCGGCTCCTTGACCGTCTCCGCCCTGGGCCTCGGTGCCATGCCGCTGTCAATGGGCCGCGGTGAGCCCGCCCCACACGACCGTGCCATGGCCACCCTCCACGCCGCCCTCGACGCCGGCGTGACCCTGCTCGACACCGCTGACATCTACGCCCCCACCTGGGACACCATGGGGCACAACGAGAAGCTCGTCGGCGAGGCGCTGCGCAGCTGGCAGGGCGATCGCTCGAACATCGTCGTCGCCACCAAGGGCGGCATCACCCGCTCCGCGGAGGGTGGGGGTCGCGACGGCTCTGCCGCCTATCTCCGCTCGGCGCTCGAGAAGTCGCTGGCGAAGCTCGGCACGGACACGATCGACCTGTACTACTGGCACCGCCCCGACCGCAGCATCCGCTACGCGGACGGCGTCGAGGTGCTCGCCGCCTTCCAGCAGGAGGGTCTGATCCGGGAGATCGGCATCTCCAATGCGAACGTCGAGGAGATCGACGTGGCCCGCGACGTGCTCGGCGAGGGAGGGCTCGCCGCGGTGCAGAACGAGTTCTCGCCGACGTTCTTCCACACCAGCCGGAACGAGCTGCGCCACTGCGGCGAGCACGGCATCGCCTTCGTCCCCTGGTCGCCGCTGGGCGGCACCGGCGGCGGCGCCGGCGCGGTGGGCGAGCGGTTCCCGCAGATCCAGGGCATCGCCGAGGCGCACGGGGCCAGCCCGCAGCAGGTCGTCCTCGCCTGGGAGCTGTCCCTCGGCGAGCACGTGATCCCGATCCCGGGAGCCAGCCGCCCGGAGTCGATCACCGACTCCGCACGCGCCATGAACCTCGAGCTCAGCACCGAGGAGCTCGAGCAGCTCAACCAGATCATCGCCTGAGCTGAGCGTGCTCGGTGGCTGAGCGCTGCGCCTCTGTTCCGTTGCCACACCTGGAGCAGAGGCGTACCGTGGCCGCGTCCAGGACAGGAAGAGAGACGGCATGCGCACCACGCCTGCAGGAAGCGGGGCGGCCCACGAGGCCTGCTCGGCGTGAGCCGGCGTGCTCGCACGCCAGTCACCGCTGACCGTCATCTCCCGCGCCGGGACCCCGCCACCGGGGTGCTCCCGTGCGCTTTCCTTGAGGACCCCATGATCACCCTGTCCGATTCCCAGATCCGCTCCAGCTTCGTCAACGCCACCAAGGGCGACGCCACCCGGGCCGAGCTGCCCGACCTCTCCGCCGTGCGCTGGGAGTCCATCGACTATCTCGGCTGGCAGGACGCCCGCAAGCCGCAGCTGCACTACGTGGTGCTCGAGGTCGAGGGCGAGCCCGTCAGCCTGATGCTGCGTGGCACCGGCCGGCCGCCGAGCCGCAAGATGCTCTGCGCCTGGTGCGAGGACGTCGTCGACGGCGTCCGTGCGGCCTCCTTCGTGGCGCCCCTGGCCGGCGCCTCGGGGCGTCGCGGCAACACGATCGGCACCGCGATCTGCGCCGACTTCCGCTGCTCCCGCAATGTGCGCCGGGCACCGGCGACCTTCGAGCTGCGCACGGAGGACCCGGCTGTGCTGGCCTACCATCGCGAGCAGCGCATCGCCGGCCTGCAGGAGCGCAGTGCGGGCTTCGCTCGCGCGGTCATGCGCGGCTGACCGGGTCTCAGCTCAGCTGCACCACGACGTCCGCCCGGTCGCGGGTTCCCGCGATCAGGCGGGCGTTGTCCTCATCGGGCCCGAGCGCCCATTCCCGCGCAGCCGCCGGTGACTTTCCGAAGCGCTCATGGCGCTCGATCAGCCACTGGTGCCGCAGCTCCTCGGGTGCCTCGACGAACCAGCGGGCGTCCAGCATCCCGCGCACCTGTGCCCACGGCCCGTCCTCGCACAGCAGATAGTTCCCCTCGGTGATCACCAGCGGCACGTCGGCAGCAACCTCGATCGCCCCGGCCAGCGGCTGCTCGAGGTCCCGCTGGAACATCGGAGCCCACACGGGCGGATCCTGCGGCATCGCCGTCCGCAGCCGCTGTAGCAGCGCCACGTAGCCCGCGGCGTCGAAGGTGTCCGGCGCGCCCTTCCGCCCGCTCCGACCGAGCCGCGTGAGCGCCACATCCGCCAGATGGAAGCCATCCATCGGCACCACTGCGCAGGACCCCACCGGCAGCTGCTCGGCCAGCAGCGCCGTGAGCGAGGACTTCCCCGACCCGGGCGCTCCCGCGATGCCCAGCACCCGTCGCGCCCCGGACCGCAGCGCCTCGTCCAGGAGCACCCGCGCGGCGTCGACCGCCTGTTCGGCGCTCAGCTCAGCGGGCATGTGCAGCCAGCTCGATCTCGACGATCTCGCCGAGCAACGGCAGGTGCATCAGGATCCGATCCGGCGCCCGTCCCGCCGCCGCCAGCGCCCGGGCGTAGGTCGCCATCTGCCCCAGATACTCCCTCCGCACGTGCCCCACCGGGTCCCCGCCTGGATACGACTTATGATCCACCAGCACGATCTCCCCGGTGGGCAGTCGCAGCAGGGCGTCGACCCAGCCCTCCATCACCTGGTCCTCCTCGTTCCACCAGCTGATCGGCTGCTCGGTCAGCTCCTCCGCGCCGGGGAAGGCGGCATCGAGGTGGTCCAGCCAGGCCTGCCCCGCGCCGATCAGCGCCTCGGTCCCGAGCGCCCGCTCGACGGTCCACCGCTGCACGAGGCGCCGCGCGGCCCGCTCGCGCTGCTCCGCGTCGAGGGAGCGCAGGGGCAGGGCGAGGTAGCCGTGCACGGCCTCTCCCACCCGCTCCCAGCCCTGACCGCCTGCCGGGACCAGCCGCGGACCGATCCGCATCGGCTCACGCACGTCCCCGAGGTCCTCGCGGGAGTCGACGCCCGAGGCCTGGAAGCGTGCCGCCGCACCCCCGGCAGCGGCCTGCCGCTGCGGCGTCAGATCGGTCGCCGCCAGCGGGCTGCGCCCCGAATGATAGGAGGGCGAGTCCTCGTCCGTCTCCGTCGCCGTCCCCCGGATCACGGCGGGCAGCGTCACCGGCCCTACCCGGAGCTCCTCGGCGCCCACCTCCCAGCTGAGCAGCGGCTCCTCTCGCGCCTCCGGCAGCAGCGCGTCCAGCACTGGGGCGGAGCCATGGCCGCTGAGCACGGTGACGTCCCGCGCCCGGGTGAGCGCCACGTACTGCAGCCGCCCGGCCTCGTCCCGATCCGTCGCGGCGCTGCGCAGCGCATGCGCGGAACCGGCGAGCCGCTCCTGCAGGGGTGCGAAGCGGGGGAGCACCTTCGGCCAGTAGCGCAGGGAGCGGCCGGCCAGAGGCTGCATCACGTCCAGCTCCTCCGCCGGGACCACGAACACCCCGCTGGTGGCGGCGTGTTCCTTGGCGTCCTGCTGCATCACCACCACTCGGGGCCACTCCAGGCCCTTCGCGCCGTGGATCGTGCCCACCCAGACGGTGCCCGGGGTGCCGGCCAGATCGGGGCCGCGGGCGGTGTCGTCGAGCGCCGCGCGCAGCCCGGTCAGCGTGATCGGAGCGGAGACCGAGCGCGCCTGATCCGCGTACTCCTTCGCGACCTTGCGCACCGCGTCCAGGGTGCGCAGCCGCTGGTCCGGGGTGGACCAGGAGCGGATCAGCTCGGGCAGGTCGAGGGCGTCGGCCAGCGCGGTGATCATCTCGACGGGGGTGAGGGAGATGCACTCCTCGCGCAGGTTCCGCAGCCCGGCGAGCACATCGGCCTGCCACCAGGAGCGGAACACCTCCTGACGGGCCGCGTCACCCTTCGCCTCCGTGAGCGCGGAGAACCAGCGGCCGTGCGCCGGATGCCCGGTCAGCAGATCCACCAGCTCGGTGAGGGCCAGGGTGTCGCTGCCGTCGAGGGTGACCGCGAGCGCGGCGCGCAGGATCCGACCCTCCCGGGAGACGAGGAATGGCACACCCTCGCCGGAGGCGGGGATGCCGCGGGCGGTGAGCGCCCCGACCACCTCCGCGGCCTGGGCGTTCGAGCGCACCAGCACGGCCACATCCTCGGGCCCCACCCCGTCATCGCCCAGCAGCGCGAGCACCCCGTCGGCCACTCCGCGGGCGTGCTTGGCCTGCGAGGGCCGACCGCTGTACTGCGGGGTCCAGGCCTCGAGCCTTCCCTCCGGGTGACCGCGCCGGGCTCGCGTCTGCGCGGCGGCGGGCGCCGCGGTGAGCACCACCTGCTCCCGCGGGAGCTTCGGGAAGATCTGGGGGAACACCTGGTTGACCAGCTCGAGCACCGGATCCTGGGAGCGCCAGGAGTGCTTGAGATCATCGACCGTGCCCTCGCCGAGCGTGGAGGAGCCGGCGCGGATCTCCCTGAGCACGCCGAGCATGAGGTCCGGGTCCGCATCGCGGAAGCTGTAGATCGCCTGCTTGGGGTCGCCCACCCAGATCAGGTCCTCGACGAGCTCACCGAGCGCCAGGAACAGGGCGAGCTGGATGGGGGAGGTGTCCTGGAACTCGTCGACCGCGAGCAGCCGGAACCGGGAACGGACGGCGGTCCGGGCCCGCTCGCTGCGGCGCAGCACCTCCAGCGCGAGGACCTCCTGGTCGACGAAGTCCATCAGCCCCAGCTCGTCCTTGTACCGCGCGTAGGCGTCCAGAGAGGTCGCGGCGGTGGACATGACCAGGGTGATCAGCGAGCGGACGTCGGCCAGCAGCTGCGGATTCGAGGGCAGCTCGGCCTCGATCTGCAGCGCGAGGCCCGCCAGAGCGGTGTCGGTGTCCTTGCCGTAGACGTACCCCTTCTCGCCGCCGACGGCTTTGGACGCGGTGACTGCGGCGAGCTTCGCCCACTGCGACCAGGGCGCCCGGTCGCGGCGCTCCAGGGTGCGGCGCAGTGACTCCAGGGCGTCGATCCCCTTGCGCACCGAGTTCAGCGACCCCTTGGCGATCGGTGGCTTCCCGGCACCGGGCGCGGGATCCTCCGAGGCGGCGAGATCGTCCTTCAGCCCGCGGATCGCGGTGTCCAGGCCGCTGAGCCAGGCGGCGCGACGGTCGGCGCCCTCCTCGAGCCTTTGCCCCTGGAACCCGGCTGCCTCGCGGTACTCCTGCCAGGCGGCGTCTGCCGCACCGCGCAGCTGCTGGGCGTCGATGCCGTTGGTGCGGGCCTTCTCCGCGAGGGTGCGCACATGAGCCCGCCAGGACGGCGAGCTGCCAAAGGTGAAGGCCGGGTCCTCCTCACCGTCGTGCTCGGTCCGGGCCAGCAGATCGCTCGCGAGGGAGCCGGCCTCGGCCGCGGCCTCGTCGATCGCGGCGGAGAACGCGGCCCTCTGGCGCACGTCGTCGAGCTCCTGCACGTCGGGCGAGATCCCGAGATCCAGGGCGAACTCGCGCACCAGGCGACCCGCCACCGAGTTGACGGTGCCGATCAGCGCGCTGCCGATGCCCTGGGCGTCATCGAAGCGGTGCTGCTCCAGCAGGGTGCGGTGCACGCGGTCGACCAGCTCGGAAGCGGCCTTGCGGGTGAAGGTGGTCGCGATCAGCTGGGAGGGATGCAGGCCATCCCGGATGCGGCCCGCGATCTCGTGGGTGAGCCGGTGGGTCTTGCCGGAACCCGCCGAGGCGTTGATCAGGGTGAAGCTCATCGTCCGTCTCCGATCAGCCCGCACAGCTGGGCGTAGTCTCCGATGCCGCAGTGGTCCTCGACCAGCACCCGCCCGCGCCCTCGGGCCGCCTCACGGGCCTTCCCGATCGCAGTGCGGCGCTTGGCATAGGGGGCGTCGGTGTCCAGGCCTGCTCCGTCGAGCAGGCTCCGACAGCCGAGCCGCACCTGCCCCGTGGCGATCTCGTCGAGCGCCTCGGAGGCGCTCGCGAGCATCCGCTCCCAGGCGTCACCGACATCCATCGGAGCACGACGGTGCGGATCCAGGGCCCGGTCCGCGGCGACGAACTCCCCGCTGCGCAGCAGGAAGTAGCCGACCTCCGCCGACTCCCCAGCACCCACGCCCTCCTGGGCGAGAGACCAGGCGTAGGTGGCGAGCTGGATCGCGTCACCGCTGTCGTACAGATCGGCGTAGCGCCGCAGGCTGCTGGTCCATTTGAGATCCAGGATCAGGGGGTTCCCGACGGCGTCGAGGGCGTCGACGTCCCGCGAGCCGGCGATCACCACCGGATGCGGCCCGGTCTTCAGCGGCAGCTCGAGCGGCAGCTCGAAGCGGGTCTCGGTACCGGTGATCTGCAGCCCCGCGGCGGCGGTGCGCCCGAACAGCTCGGCGAGGGAACGGCGGGCCCGGCCGCGGATCTCGGCGCGCTCGGCGGAGCGCCCGGGCAGGTCCAGCTCGGAGGCGAGCTGCGGGACGAGCTGGTCGAACACCTCCTCGATGCGCTCACCCGACGGGGGCGTCAGCGAGCGGCCACGCTCCTGGACGAGGGTCTCCACCACCGCATGGACCAGGGTGCCGATCATCCGTGGGCCGGTGGGCAGGGCCGCGACGGAGGCCGGGCGGATCTTCAGCGCATACTCGAGCACCCAGCGGTGCGGGCAGGCGATGAGCGTGTCGAGCTGGCTGTAGGAGACGCGGCTAGGCAGCAGGTGGGTGAGGTCCCCGGCCGAGCGCTCTGCGGAGGTGTCGGGGGAGGGATGCTCCTCGGCGGGGACCTGCACCTCGAGGCTGCGGCCCGTAAGCGACCAGCGGTCCCCGCTGACTAGCGACTCCGGGGTGAGCCGGTCACCCTCGGTGCGCCCGGCGTCGGTCTCGAGGCGCGCGAGCAGGCTGCTGGGCCGCCCGGCCTCCTCGAGCCGCCGCCCCGGCAGCACCGCGACCACAGTGCCCGCCCCGGCCATTCCCGCGGACCCGGCCTCGACCCGCAGGGCGGCGAGGGCCTCGGGCGCGAGCAGATGAGCCCCGGCAGCGGTCAGCGCGGCGGCCTCCCCCTGATCCCAGACCACCGGCGGCGTGACCTCGTCCGCCTCCGGTCCCCACCACAGCACGGTGCCGCCGGTGGCGGGCAGCTGGGCGGGGCGGGTGGTCACGGTCCATTCCGCGACCTCGCGGCGGGCGAGGCTCGAACCGCCTCCGCCACCGCAGGCATCGATGACCTGCTGCAGGGTGCGGCGGCTGAGCGTGGTGGAGGGGTCGAGCATCCCGAGCACCTGGCGCAGCGTCTGCACCTGGGTGAGGCTCGCCCGCAGATCGCTGTCGCGGTGGCCAACGGCACGCAGCCTGTCCGCGAGCCAGCCCAGGCGGGTGGACAGCGCTTCGGGGCGCAGGGCCTCGGCCGGGAGCGGGTCGCTCACCAGGCGGTCGATCTCGCGGGCGGAGACCATCACCTTCGCCGCATCCTCGCGCTCCTCGAGCCGGGCGAGGGCCGCCCGCCAGGCCGGACCGCCCACTCCGGGCTCGCTCGCCAGTGCGCGCAGCAGGGCCCGGCGCACCGGGGCCGGCACCAGTCCGATCGGATCTCCCTCGGGCTCGAGCGCGGGCAGTACCCGCAGATCCAGCAGCGCGGCGAGCTGATGGACGTCCACCGGGGCGATCGCGACGTCGAGGTACAACCCCAGCACCTGGTGAGAGGCACGGTCGGTCGAGCTCTCCACGGCGCCGACGGCGGGCAGGCCCCGGCGGTGCAGGGCGGCGTCGAGCACGGCGGTGTCCGTGGTGGCCAGCAGGTGCAGCCCCTCCCGCGGCCCGGCGGAGAGGTAGCGGGCGGCGACATCCGCCGCGGTCCACTCATCGCGGCACTGGACCACGACCACCTCGGGCCGCCCACCCGCTCGGGCTTCCGCCCGGGTGACCTCGACCCCGGCCCTGCCCAGCAGCTCGAGCAGCCGCGGCCACAGGCCGGGCAGGGCTGCCGGGTCCTCCTGCGCCACCAGCTGCTGGATCCCCAGCGGCCAGCCGACGGCCCCGAGCTCGAGCTCGGCCACCATCTCGGCGAGGTCGTCGGCCGCGCCCGGGGCGAGCGTGGCGGGATTCCCCGCGGCGTCGGTCGTGCCGACCATCCCCACCACCGCACGGCGCTCGATCGTGGCCAGTGCCGCGAGCCGCGGCGGCAGGATGGTGCCCTTCGGATCCGGACTCCAGCCGGCCTCCACCGCGGCGTCGCGCCAGCGCAGCAGCTGCCGGGCGGTGCTCCACGGGTCCAGGGCGAAGGAGCGAGCAGGCCAGAACTGCGCCTTGTCGGTGGGCGACTCGATACATTGCTCGATGAGCCGCAGGTACTGCGCGATCCGCACCGCCTGATCGACGGCGGGCCGGGTCAGCCCGAGCCTGGTCTGCAGAAGCCCGAGCAGCCCGCGCGGCCCGATCCTCACCTGCCCGGTCATCCCGCCGGAGGCGGCGTCGGCCCAGGAGGCGCCGTCGAGGGACCAGCCGAACTCGATCCGCATGCAGATGCTCCTCCGTCGCAGGTGGCGGGCTCCGGTGGCGACCGCGCTCCCACCTTAAGGGAGGGTGCCGACGTCCGGGCGGCGGTGTCACTCGCGAGTCGCGGCGCCCTTGACCGGGTGTGGGAGCGAGGCGAAGAGGTTCAGACCGAGAGCCCGGGAGAGGAAGGCGCAGGCTCGCTGCCCGCGGACGCTGTTGCCCGCGGCATCCAGGGGCGGGGAGAAGGTGCCGAGCGCGCCCTTGCCGGGGGCGATCGCGACGATGCCGCCGGAGACTCCGGACTTCGCGGGCAGCCCGATCTCGAACAGCCATTCCCCGGAGGTCTCGTACATGCCGCAGGCGGCGAGCACCGACAGGGTGTCCCGGCAGACCTCCGCCGAGACCACGCGCTGCCCGGTGACGGGATTGACGCCGCCGTCAGCGAGGGTCGCGCCCATCACCGCGAGGTCATCGGCCGTGACCAGCAGCGAGCACTGCCGCGTGTAGACGTCGACGATCTCGGCCGGGTCCCCCAGGAGCCGTCCGTAGGAGGTCAGCAGATCCGCGATTCCCTGATTGCGGTGGTTCGACGCGGATTCAGACGCGAGCACGCGCTCATCCAGCTCGAGCCGACGCCCGGCGAAGCGGCTGAGCCCCTCCCGCACCGCCTCCCACTTCTCCTCGGCGCTGTCCCCGGGCATCAGTGCAGTGGTGGCGATAGCTCCGGCATTGACCATGGGGTTCATCGGGCTGCCGTGGTTGAGCTCGAGGGCGATCACCGAGCTGAAGGGGAGGCCGGTGTTGTTGACGCCGACGATCCGATGCACCTCCTCGTGGCCGATCTCCTCGCACACCAGCGCGAGCACGAAGGCCTTCGAGATCGACTGGATCGAGAAGGGGACCTCCGAATCCCCGACGCGGTGCACGGTGCCGTCGACCTCGGTGAGCGAGAGGCCGAACAGTGCGGGATCCGCCTCCGCGAGGGCGGGGATGTAGTCCGCGACGACCCCGGCCTGCTCGCCCGCGTAGCGCTCATGGGCCTCGAGGAGGAGGCCGGCGACGCGGGACTCGGCGGGCAGGTCGCCGGTCAGCGCTCGCTGCGGAACATCGAGCGCATCGGTCTCGAACACAGCTGCCCTCTTCATCGGCGCGCCGCAGTGAACAGCGCTCGGACCACGACACTACGCGTGCGGATACGCGAAGGGAACCGCAACCCCGAGTCCGTCAGCGGCTGTCAGCGGTTGAACGGATCGTCCGCGCGCACGCCCCAGCTGAACCCGCGCTCATAGAGCACCATCGCGGAGTCGTCCGGAGCGAGCACCAGGTCCTGCCCCTCGCCGCTCACGCGCAGCGTGCCGTCGGCCTGCTCCTCGAGCGTCAGCGTGAGCGCGACGGGCTCGATCGCGGAATGCTCCTGCAGCGGTGTGCCCTGCTCGCGCAGCGGACCGAGCGACAGCTCGACGGTGTCCGGCCCGGTGCGCTGGTAGCTGCCGGTCAGCAGCTCACCGTTCGCCTGGCGGAGCTGCACCGCGGAGCGGCCGTCGTACTCCACCTCGCCGAAGGCGAGTGCGTTCCATCGTGTGTCCTCGTGCAGCTGCGCGGCGGGTTCGGCGGCATCCTCCTGCACGGTCCACACCCCGGCCGGTGAGGACTCGTCGACGCTCCGCTCGGGATACATCGCGCTGACACCCCAGCCCAGCACGACCACCAGCGCGAGCGCGGCGATCGGGCCGGCGATGTTCGTGATCCGGGCGGCGGGGCGCCACGGCACCAGCGTGGGCAGCGGGCCCTTCCCGATCTCCCCGTGGCCCAGGAACGCCTTGGCCAGTCGCGGCATCCAGGGGATCAGCACGAGCAGCGCCATCACCAGCAGCGCGAGGGCGATCTGTTTGACGGGGACGTCGTAGCCGAGGTTCAGCACCAGCACCAGCGCCATCGATCCGGCGGAGATCGCCGCTCCCAGCGGCACCGAGCGCCGCCACAGCAGAGCGATCGCGGCGCCCCATTCGGCCAGGCCCCCCAGGAACTGGAACAGCGGGGAGAAGGCGACCAGCCTCCACAGCATCCCCATCGGGCTCATCTCACCCTGGGTGATCAGCGCATCGCCCATATCGGCGACCCCGAACTGACCGAGCACGAGCTTCGCGTAGCCGTAGTAGAGCATCGCCGCCGCGAGCAGCAGACGCACGCTGCCGTGCGCCCACCAGCCCAGGGTCACGGCGGCGGTGCGGGCCAGCCGCTTCTCGGCGGAGTAGTCGGCGGTACCCGCAGGGGAGGCGGCAGAATCGTTCATGCCCCCAGCTCATCGCAGAGGCCGACCCCGCAGGAAGCTCCCGTGGGGTGGGCCCGATACGACTTTCGGAGGAGATCAGCCCTCGTAGCTCGCCACGTATCGCCCGATCACGCCGCCTGCGCGGAGCTTGTCGATCGCCGCGGGGATCTCCGCGTGGGTGATGTGGTTGATCGGCGGGTTCAGCTCCCCGGAGGCCATCAGCTCGTAGAGTCCCTCGAGATCTTCCTTGGTGCCGGAGTTCGAGCCCTTGATCGTGAGCTGCTTGGTGATCAGCTCATAGGTGTTCAGGGGTGCTTCGAGCTTCCCCATGCCCACCTGCACGAAGGTGCCGAACTTGGCGAGTGCCTCGAGGCCCTGCGCGGTGGTGGTGCCGAAGCCGGCATAGTCCACGACCAGCTCGAGGCCCAGGTCCGAGAACTCGGTGATCGACTCGGCGACCCCGGCCAGGCCGATCTCGTCGGCGAGCTCGCGGGTCTCGGGGTTGATCTCGGCGCCGTACACCTCGGCCCCGGCGAGTGCGGCGACGCGGGCACCGATGTACCCGAGCCCGCCCAGGCCGATCACACCGACCTTCATGCCGGGCGTCGCGCCGCCGAGGGTCATGATCGCGTGGTACGCGGTCAGGCCCGCATCGGTGGCCATCGCTCCTAGGTCGAAGGAGACGGCGTCGGGGAGCCTCACGAGGTTGTCCTCGGTCGCTCGGAGCTTCGGACCGAAGCCGCCGTCCCAGGGGCCGTAGCCGAGCGCGGTGCCGTCGGACATCATCGGCGCCAGGCCCACCCGGTCGCCGACCTTCCACTGCTCCATGCCCTCGCCCACCTGGCTGATGACGCCGGCGGATTCGTGGCCCATGGTGCGGGGGAGGCCCTGCTGGAACAGCGCCATCCAGCCCTCGTCATCGAGCGCGGCCACGTCGGAGTGGCACACGCCCGTGGCCTTGACGTCCACGACGACCTCTCCGGGGCCCGCCGTGGGCTCCTCGACCTCGTTCAGCTCAAGAGGCTTTCCGGTACCGGTGAACTGCCATGCCTTCATCGTGAATCGCTCCTTCATGCGTCGACGTTGATGCTCTCGAATCTACATGAACTTTCAATCACGTGTCGGGCCATAGGTCCCGCGGCGGACGGGACGCTGCAGCTCAGAGCTGTGCGAACCCTCGCGCCCGTCCAGCGCGGCGACCCCCTCCAGAGAGCGATCGGTCAGCCCTGGTTCGCGCTGCCCGGGTGCGTCCACGGCGGGACGCTCCCACCGGGGTAGCCGTTCGGGGCCTGCCGAGGCGGCTGAGCCTGCTGGGCCTGCTGGGCCTGCTGCCTCGCCTCACGGGCACGCTGCTCGGCCTGCGCCCGGGCTCGCTCGGCCCGCTGCTGCTCCTGCTCCCGGAGCTGCTCGGCGGAAATGCGCTTGCGGGAGTCGGCGTCGGCGACATCGGCGTCCTGGCTGGCCGCGGCCGCTGCCTGCGACTGCAGCATCGCGGTGCGGATCTCGTCGCCCATGGTGCCCACGGCGCCCGGGTTCGAGGGCAGGTAGAGCACGTTGGAGCGGGCGTTGCGCGCCACGTCCTGCATGGTGTCGAAGTACTGCGTCATCAGCAGCAGCTGCTCGGCGGAGTTCTCGATGCCGACCTTGCGGAGCATCTCGTACTGCTCGGCGATGCCGAGGGCGATCGCCTTGCGCTGGGCGGCGACGCCCTCACCCTGGAGGCGCTTGGACTCGGCTTCGGCCTCAGCCTGGGTGACGCGCTTGATCTTGTCCGCCTCGGCGAGGGACTGGGCGGCGACCCGGTCGCGCTGGGCGGCGTTGATGGAGTTCATCGAGTCGCGCACCCGCTGGTCCGGGGAGATGTCCTGGACCAGGGTGTTGATGATGTTGAAGCCGAACTTCTGCATCGAGGTCGCGAGGGTCCGCTCTACGCTGCTGGCGATGTCGTCCTTGGACTCGAAGGCCTGATCCAGCTCGAGACCGGACAGCGCCGAGCGCACCGTGTCGAAGACGTACGAGCGGATCTGCGCCTCGGGGTTCGACAGCTCGTAGTACGCCGCGACGACCTGGTCCTTCTCGATCTGGTACTGGACCGCGACCGGCACGTTGACGAACACGTTGTCCTTGGTCTTGGACTCGATGTTCACCTCGAGCTGCTGCACGCGCAGCGAGACCGGCTTGGTGATGTTGTCGATGAAGGGGGTCTTGAAGTTCAGGCCGGCGTGCGCGACGCGCTTGAACTTGCCGAAGCGCTCGACGATGACGGCTTCCTGCGTATGCACCGTGAACATCAGCGAGGTGCGCAGACCGCCGAACAGCAGCGCCCCCACGATCACGAGGAAGATCAGGAAGCCGAAGCCGAGGACGAGGAAGAGGATGACGCCTTCCATGAGGGCACCTTTCAGGTAGGTGGTGGGTTGTGACCCACGCTACCAACCCTTCATGGGCGCTGGCCCAGTTCGGCCTCGATGCGCCGGGCGATGCGCGAGGGCGGCACCGGCGGAGCGTAGCGGCGCAGCACCTTCCCCTCGCCGTCTATGAGGAACTTGGTGAAGTTCCAGGCGATGCGCCCGCCGATCACCCCGGCCTTCTGCGTGCACATCCACTGCCACAGAGGATGAGCGGACGGGCCGTTGACATCGATCTTCGAGAACAGCGGGAAGGTGACCTCGTAGCTCGAGGTGCAGATCTCCTGGATCTCGTCATCGGCCCCGGGCTCCTGATGGAACTGGTCCGAGGGGAAGCCGAGCACGGTGAAGCCGTGCGCGGAGAAGCGGTCATGCAGCTCCTGCAGACCGGTCAGCTGCGGCGTGAAGGCGCACAGCGTGGCCGTGTTGACGACGAGGACCAGGCGCCCGCGGTACTCACTCATCGCCCGGAGCTCGCCGTCGATGGTGAGCGCCGTGAAATCGTGGAAGGTCGGGTCGGCCATGGTCTCCTGACTCGGATCAGAGGGTGATGTGCGCCTCCATCCTAGATCCGGACCCTGATCAGAAGCAGGGACTTAGCGCTCAGGAGAGGAACGCATCGACCTCGGCCCGGGTGGGGCAGCTCTCCGTGCCGTGGCGGGTCACCGCGATCGCGGCGGCGGCGTTGGCCCGGGTCGTCGCGGACTCCCAGTCGGCGCCGAGCGCCCGCTCGGCCAGCATCACCCCGGTATGGGTGTCGCCCGCACCATTGGTGTCCACCGCCTTCTGCGGGAAGGCGGGGATCTGGGTGCCCCGGCCGTGGTGGAACACCAGGCAGCCGCGATCACCGTCCCGCACCACCACCACCGCACCGGGGGCGAGACGTCGACGGATCGCCTCCGGGGTGTCCTCGAGGTCGTCGAGATCGGTGAGCGCCCGCGCCTCGTCGGCATTCGAGGTCCACACCGTGGTGCGCGCCAGCATCCGCCGCTGGATCTCACGGGGGAAGCTCGCGAAGGGGTCGCCCGGGTCGAGCACCACATCCACCCCGTCAGGCAGGGCGTCGAGGAACTCGAGCAGCGGATCGCGGGTCGGCTCGAACAGGCTGTATCCCGAGACGCACACCAGGTCTCCGGCCTGCGGGTCCAGCGTCGCCAGGGACTCAGCGGTGATCTGCCGCTCTGCCCCGTACACGGTGAGGAAGGTGCGTTCGGCCGACGGTTCGAGCAGCACCGTGCAGTAGCCGGTATCCGCCTCGGGACGGATCGCGTCCGAGAGGGTCACGCCGTCTCGTGCGAGCGACTCGCGGATCAGGTCGCCGTGCGGGCCGGTGCCGTGGGCTCCGCCGTGCACCGCGACCGCGCCGGTGCGGGCGGCGGCGATCAGCGTGGTCACCGCGCCTCCGGCGTACCAGCGCTCGCTGCGGGCATTGGCGTTGCCGCCGCGTGGGGGCAGCTCGTCGATCTCCAGGATGACGTCGACGAGCGCTTGGGCGGTGTGGAGCACTCGGGGCATGCGCACGAGTGTAGGTGGGAGCATGGGCCCATGGCCTCCTCTTCGACCCGCCGAGCCCCCCTGCTCATCGTGATCGCCGTGCTCGCGATCGCCGCCCTCGTGGTGGCCGGTCTGCTCTGGCGCGACCGGCTCGGCGGGGGCGAGGAGGAGGCGGAGGCGCTCGCCGCCGCACTCGCCCGGGCCGATGCCCCCGAGCATCAGCGCATCCTCGGCCCGCTCATCGAGGCGAGCGGTGCCGCCCCGCAGGTCGAGCTCGTCGACGCCGGGACGGCGGAGGACGGGGCGCGCACTGCGACTCTCGCCTGGACCTGGACCCTCCCGGACGACGCCGGCACCTGGGAATACACCACCGAGGCGACCCTGCGCCGCGGCGAGGACGGCTGGGCGGCGGAGCTCCGCCCCGAGGTGTATGCCCCGGGCCTGGGCGGGCAGGAGCATCTGGACCTCGTGACGGTGCAGGCGAAGCTCGGCACCGTCACCGATCGTGACGGCGACATGCTGTACGGGGAGCTCCCGGTGAAGGTGCTGGGCCTGGACAAGACCCAGCTCGAGGAGGACGAGCAGGAGGGCGCGGCCCGCGATCTCGCCGGGCTGCTGGGCACCGACCCCGACCGCTACGCCCAGGCAGTCGCCGACAACGGCCCCGAGGCCTTCGTCCCCGCCCTCACGATCCGCGTCGAGGCCGAGGGGGAGTACTCGCTGGAGGACGCCGCGCAGATCACCGGCTTCCGCGCGCTCGAGCAGAACCGACCCCTCGCCGTCGAGCGCGACGTCGCCCCCGGGGTGCTCGGCTCCTTGCGGGAGGCGAGCGCCGAGGACATCGAGAAGTCCGAGGGCGAGCTCGTCGCCGGGGATCTGGTCGCGAGCGGCGGCGTGGTCGCCGCCCGGCACGACGCGCTCGTCGGCACCGACGGCTCCGAGGTGGTCGCGGTGGCCGACGACGGCGGTGAGCAGCGCTCTCTGCACCGGGTCGATCCGCTCGACGGTGTGGCCGTCCCCACGACTCTCGACACCGACCTGCAGCGCCGGGCCACCGCGGCGATCGCCGATGCTGGGTCGCCCGCCGCGGTGATCGTGCTGCAACCCTCCACCGGCGACGTCCTGGCCTCCGCCCTCGGGCCCACCGGCCAGTCCTATCCGGTGGGTCTCGTCGGCCAGTACGCCCCCGGGTCCACCTTCAAGGCAGTCACCGCCCTCTCGCTGCTGCGGGCGGGCCTGACCCCGGACAGCGAGCTGGAGTGCCCTGAGACGGCGACCATCGACGGCGCGAGCTTCAAGAACGCCGACTCGATGAACCCGTCCCTGTTCGGCACGATGCCGCTGCGCAGCGTCATCGCGCATTCCTGTAACACGGCCCTGCTGCTGCAGCACGACACGGTGGACCAGCCTGCGCTCGCCGACGCCGCCACCACTCTGGGGATCGGGCAGGAGGCGCCGGAGGGCCTGGAGGCGTTCATGGGATCCGTGGATCCGGAGGACACGGGCACCGAGCATGCCGCCGCGATGATGGGCCAGGGCCGGGTGCTCACCTCGCCGCTGTCCATGGCGGTGGTGCTCGGGAGCGTCCAGAACGGCGCCACGGTGGCCCCGCGGATCCTCGCCGACGTCGATCCGGTGACCACTGACGTGCCGCATCCGTTGACGGCCGAGGAGACCGCGCAGATGCAGGAGATGCTGCGCGGTGTGGTCACCGACGGCAGCCTCCGCGACTTCGCGGACCTGCCCGGCGAGCCGGTGATCGGCAAGACCGGCACCGCGGAGTGGACCAACGCGGAGGGCGAGCTGAAGCTGCACTCCTGGGTGGTCGTCGCCCAGGGCGACCTCGTCGTCGCAGCGTTCGTCGAGGACGGCAGCTACGGCTCCGTCACCGCCGGGCCGATCGCCCGTGAGGTGCTCGAGGGCGCCTAGCTAGAGCCCAGCGGCGACCTCGACAGCCTGACGGATCGCGCGCTCGGCGTCGAGCTCCGCGGCGACGTCGGCCCCGCCGATCACGTGCACGCGGGGCGCCCGACCCTTGCGCGCGGCGGCGATCTCGTCGGCCAGGGAGTTGACGCTGACCTGCCCGGCGCAGACCACTACGGTGTCGACTTCGAGCACCCGGGCCTCCTCCCCCTCGAGGATGTGCAGGCCCTGCTCATCGACGTGGCGGTAGGTGACGCCGCGGTGCTGGATCACGCCGGCGTGGCGCAGCTCCGCGCGGTGCACCCAGCCGGTGGTGCGGCCGAGTCCGGCCCCGATCCGGGTCTCCTTGCGCTGCAGCAGGTGGACCTCGCGCCGCGGCTCCTCGACGGGTCGGGTGGTGACGCCGCCGCGATGCTCTGCGTCGGCCTCGACCACGCCCCAGTGCTGCTTCCAGGCGGCCACATCGAGCGTGGGCGAGGGCCGTGGGGCGCTGAGGAACTCGGCGACGTCGACCCCGATGCCGCCCGCGCCGATGATCGCGACCCGGTCCCCGGCCTCGGCTCGGCCCTCGAGCAGATCGGCGTAGCTGATCACCTGCGGCCCGCCCGTCGCCGGCAGGTCGATCTCCCGCGGTGTGACCCCGGTGGCGACGATGACGTCGTGGAAGCCGAGCAGCTCGGAACCCGTCGGCCGGGTCTCCAGCCGGATCCCGACGCCGGCCGCGGCCAGTCGCATCCGCCAGGACTGCAGCGCCTGGGCGTAGTCCTCCTTGCCGGGGATGCGGGCGGCCAGGCGCAGCTGCCCGCCGATCTCGGCAGTCGCCTCGAACAGGGTCACGATGTGGCCGCGCTCGGCGGCGGCGAGAGCGGCCTCGAGCCCGGCGGGCCCCGCGCCGACCACGGCGACCTTGCGGGCGCGGCGCTCGATCACGGGCTTCAGCACCAGCTCGGTCTCGTACCCGGCCCGTGGATTCACCAGGCAGCTGGCCCGCTTGCCGTCGAACACCTTGTCCAGGCAGGCCTGGTTGCAGGAGATGCAGGCGACGACCTGGTTCGCCCGGCCGTCGGCGAGCTTGTTCGGCAGCTGCGGGTCCGCCAGCAACGGCCGTGCCATCGAGACCAGGTCCGCCTGGCCGTCGGCGAGGACCTGCTCGGCGACGGCGGGGGCGTGGATCCGGTTCGAGGCGATCACCGGCACGTCCACCAGTTCCCGCAGCGCGGCGGTGTTCTCGGCGAACGCCGCTCGCGGCACCGAGGTGACGATCGTGGGCACCCGCGCCTCGTGCCAGCCGATCCCGGAGGACAGCACATCCACCCCGCGCTCGACGAGGCCCTGGGCGAGCGCGGTCGTCTCGTCCCAGGTCTGGCCGCCCGGCACCAGGTCCAACAGGGAGAGGCGGTAGCTGAGCAGGGACGCGTCCCCGATCGCCTCGCGCACGGCGGCGGCCACGGCGAGCGGCAGGGCACGTCGACCCTCGGCGCCGCGGCCCCAGCGGTCCCGCCGCCGGTTGGTGACCGGTGCCAGGAACTGGTTCAGGAGATACCCCTCGGAGCCCATGATCTCGACGCCGTCGTAGCCCGCTTCGACCGCCCGCCGTGCAGCCTCGGCGAAATGCTCCACGGTGCGGCCCACCCCGCGCCGGGTCAGGCGCCGGGACCGGAACGGGGACAGCGGCGACTTCCCGGAGGCAGAGGACGCGGCGAGGGGATGGAAGGCGTAGCGACCCGCGTGCAGCAGCTGCAGGATGATCCGACCGTCGGCCTCATGGACCTCGCGGGTGATCACGCGGTGGCCGCGCAGGGTGCGCGTGTCGGCCTGGGCTCCGCGCGGGGTGAGCCGACCGGTGCGGTCGGGGGAGAAGCCGCCGGTCACGATCAGCCCGGCACCACCTCGGGCGCGCTCGCAGAGATAGGCGGCGAGCTTCTTGACGTCGCCCGGGCGGTCCTCGAGGCCGACGTGCATCGAGCCCATCACGATGCGGTTGCGCACCTCGAACGGACCCAGATCCAGCGGCGAGAGCAGCCGGGGGTAGGTGCGGGGCGCGATCGGGTGGGGAAGCGACGCTGACATGCGAGCGATTGTGCCAGGCTCCGAGGAGATGGGGTTCAACGGGGCACTGCGTACGCTGGGCGGACCCCCTGTCACCGGAGCGAGGAGTGCCATGTCGTCGCGCATGCTGATCATCGTCGATGTCCAGAACGACTTCTGCGAGGGCGGTGCGCTCGGCGTCGACGGGGGTGTCGAGGTCGCACGGAAGATCGCCGAGCAGGTGCGGGTCCATGGTGCCGGGTATGACCGCATCCTCGTCAGCCAGGACTGGCATCGCGGGGACACGGACAATGGCGGGCACTTCGCGGTGCCGCCCGCAGAGCCGGATTTCTCCGAGACCTGGCCAGTGCACTGCGTCGCGGACACCGAGGGTGCGGCGCTGCATCCGGAGGTCGCGGCGCTCGCTGCCGAGCTGGGGGAGCGGCTCGAGATCGTGCGGAAGGGGCAGGGGATCCCGTCGTACAGCGTGCTCGAGGGGATGGTCGTCGCGACGGGGGAGCACGTGGCTCCGCTGATTGCCGAGGCGGAATGGGAGCGGATCGACGTGGTGGGATTGGCGTACGACTTCTGCGTACGTGCCACGGCACACGGCGCGGCAGAGTCCGGTGCACCGGTGCGGGTGCTGCGGGATCTCACTGCGGCGGTGCACCCGGCGCGGATCCCTGCCCTCGAGGAGGAGCTGTCCAGCGCCGGGGTCGATGTCATCGTCGCGCCGGGCCGTACTGCCTGAT